>NZ_JBXAWK010000080.1:0-23599 GCF_057291755.1 Kitasatospora sp. UYEF31 | reverse complement strand
CGCCATCGACCTGAAGGTGAAGCGGCTGCCCGATCCGATCGTCGGCACGCTTTACGTCTGCGGGCTGGCCGGGCTGGGCGGCGCGGCACTTGCCGGGGCCGGTTTCCCGACGTTCCTGCGCGCGCTGCTCGGCGCGGTCGCGGCACTGGCCCTCTATTTCATCCTGTGCCTGGCCAACCCCGCCGGTCTGGGTCTCGGCGATGTGAAACTGTCCGGCGTGCTCGGTCTGCACCTGGCATGGCTCGGCTGGTGGCAGTTTGTCGCGGGTGTCTTCGCGGGCTTCCTCATCGGCGCGGCCGTCGCGGTGACCCTGCTCGTCCTGGGCCGGGCCGACCGCAAGACCCAGATCCCCTTCGGCCCGCCCATGCTGCTCGGCACGCTGGCCGCAGTGCTCCTCGGCCCGGGGTGAGCGGGATGCCGGACCCGCTTCCAACCACCGGTGATTCATCCCCCACAGGGGCGAAACGGACTCGCCCGGCCCCTGCCGTAGACTCGGCCCTGTGCCTCGTGGCGATGGACTCCTCAACCACGATCTCTTCCCCGGCGAAAAGGGCCCGCAGGACGCCTGCGGCGTCTTCGGCGTTTGGGCCCCCGGCGAAGAGGTCTCCAAACTCACCTATTTCGGCCTTTACGCGCTGCAACACCGCGGAACAGAATCCGCCGGAATCGCAGTGAGCAACGGCTCGCAGATCCTGGTCTTCAAGGACATGGGGCTCGTTTCCCAGGTCTTCGACGAGGCCACTCTGAAGTCGCTGCCCGGCCATATGGCCGTCGGCCATGCCCGCTACTCCACCACCGGATCATCGGTGTGGGAGAACGCCCAGCCCACGTTCCGGGCGACGGCGACCGGCAGCCTTGCGCTCGGCCACAACGGCAATCTCACCAACACCGGTGAGCTCTCCCGCATGGTCGCCGAGCTGGACAAGCCCAAGGGCGGCGATCCGTACCCGTACCAAGCGAAGATCGCGGCGACCAACGACACCGACCTGCTGACGGCGCTTCTGGCCGGTCAGCCGGACCTGTCGCTGCAGGAATCGGCGATGCAGATCCTGCCCAAGGTCAAGGGCGCCTTCTCGCTCGTCTTCATGGACGAGACGACGCTGTACGCGGCCCGTGACCCGCAGGGCATCCGCCCGCTGGTCCTCGGCCGTCTGGAGCGCGGCTGGGTGGTGGCCTCCGAGACCGCCGCCCTGGACATCGTCGGCGCGTCCTTCATCCGGGAGATCGAGCCCGGCGAGATCATCGCGGTCGACGAGCACGGGCTGCGGAGCGAGCGCTTCGCCGAGGCCAAGCCCAAGGGCTGCGTGTTCGAGTACGTCTACCTCGCCCGCCCCGACACCACGATCGCGGGCCGCGGCGTGCACGCGGCGCGCGTCGAGATGGGCCGCCGCCTGGCGAGGGAGGCCCCTGCCGAGGCCGACTTGGTCATGCCCACGCCGGAATCCGGGACGCCCGCCGCCATCGGTTACGCCGAGGAGAGCGGCATCCCGTTCGGGCAGGGCCTGGTCAAGAACTCGTACGTCGGCCGGACCTTCATCCAGCCGTCCCAGACGATCCGGCAGCTGGGCATCCGGCTCAAGCTGAACCCGCTGCGCGAGGTCATCCGCGGCAAGCGTTTGGTGGTCGTGGACGACTCGATCGTGCGCGGCAACACCCAACGCGCCCTGGTGCGGATGCTGCGTGAGGCCGGCGCGGCCGAGGTGCACATCCGGATCAGCTCGCCGCCGGTGAAGTGGCCGTGCTTCTTCGGCATCGACTTCGCCACCCGCGCGGAGCTGATCGCCAACGGCCTCTCGGTCGACGAGATCGCCAAGTCCCTCGGGGCCGACTCGCTGGCCTACATCTCCATCGACCAGATGGTGGAAGCCACCGAGATCCCCAAGGACAAGCTGTGCCGGGCCTGCTTCGACGGGGAATACCCGATCGAGCTGCCCGACTCCGCGCGCCTTGGCAAGCACCTGCTCGAAGGTCTTGAGCAGTCGGTGCGTACGGACGCGGACGGCGTGCAGTCCCTGCTCGGCGGGGGCGGCGCGGAAGACGCGCTGCGGCGTCCGTAAGCCTGCTTTGCCGCCTTGCCGCTGCGGGGGCCCTGACCGGGCTTCCGCAGCGGGGTAGTTCCTCCCCACCTGACCCGGAAGGGCCGCACCACCGATGAACGACCAGCCGAGCACTGCCACCTACGCCGCCGCAGGCGTGGACATCGAGGCGGGCGACCGCGCCGTCGAGCTGATGAAGACGTGGGTCGGCAAGGCCACCCGTCCCGAGGTGGTCGGCGGCATCGGCGGGTTCGCCGGTCTGTTCGACGCCTCGAAGCTCGCCACGTACAAGCGTCCGCTCCTCGCCACGGCCACCGACGGCGTCGGCACGAAGGTCGCCATCGCGCAGCGCATGGACAAGCACGACACCATCGGCCACGACCTGGTCGGCATGGTTGTGGACGACCTGGTCGTCTGCGGTGCCGAGCCGTTGTTCATGACCGACTACATCGCCACCGGCAAGGTCGTGCCCGAGCGGGTCGCGGCGATCGTCAAGGGCATCGCCGAGGGCTGCGTCCTGGCCGGCTGCGCGCTTGTCGGCGGCGAGACCGCGGAGCACCCGGGCCTGCTGAAGCCGGACGAGTACGACGTGGCCGGAGCCGGCACCGGCGTGGTCGAGGCCGACAAGCTGCTCGGCGCGGACAAAGTGCGGGAGGGCGACGTGGTCATCGCCATGGCCGCCTCGGGTCTGCACTCCAACGGCTACTCGCTGGCCCGCCACGTGTTCTTCACGATGGCCGGCTGGGACCTCGGCCGACAGGTGCCGGAGCTCGGCCGCACGCTGGGTGAGGAGCTTCTCGAGCCGACCCGGATCTACTCCCTGGACTGCCTCGAACTGGCCAGGCAGACGGACGTACACGCGTTCTCGCACGTGACCGGCGGCGGCCTGGCGGCCAACCTGGGACGCGTGCTCCCGCCGCACCTGGACGCGAAACTGGACCGCACCACTTGGACGCCGTCCCCGGTGTTCGGCCTCGTGCGGCAGCTCGGCTCGATCACTCAGCTGGAGATCGAGAAGACGCTCAACATGGGCGTCGGCATGGTGGCCGTGGTCGCCGCGGCGGACGCGGACAAGGCGCTCACGCTACTCAACGGCCGGGGCCTGCCGTCCTGGACCCTGGGCACGATCACGGCGGGCACCGGCACCGCCCTGCTGGCGGGCGACCACCCAGCCTGATCCGGACGCACCTGTGGGCGGGTCCGGGACCGGGCCCGCCCACAGTCGAATCCACCACGAGGCGACGGGCGCGCAGAGTCCCAGCAGCATCAGCACAGCGAGGGCGCGAAGCGTCCCGAGCGACACCACCACCGGGCAAGGGCGCGAAGCGTCCCGAGCGACACCACCACCGGGCAAGGGCGCGAAGCGTCCCGAGCGCGCCCGGAGGGCGCGGTTTGACCGGGCGACGCTCCGGCGCCGAACAGCCCCGGAGCGCAGCGACGGGGATGTGAGGAAGACGCCGGAGCTTGGAGCCCGGCTTCAGACGGAGGGCGCGGTTTGACCGGGCGACGCTCCGGCGCCGAACAGCCCCGGAGCGCAGCGACGGAGGGGGCACCTCCCGGACGGAGTCTGGGGGAGTGAGGAAGACGCCGGAGCTTGGAGCCCGGCACAAGCACAGCTAGGCCCGGGACCGTGGCTTGGTCCCGGACCTACTGGTGCTGCCTACCGTTTCTGGCTTCCCTGACGTGGCATGCACGGATCAGACAGCGCCGGAACGGCGATGATTCGATCAGCGACGGCCGTTCTGGCCGCTGCCGCTCTCCTCGTCGTCGCCCGCGTCGTTGTAATAATCCGCATACGCCGCGTAAGGATCGTCGAGCTCGTCTTCATACGTGTCGTCAGTCGGAGGCTCGCCAATTGGCAGCTCCGTCGACGGCACGCCCAGCTCTTCAGCCAGACGGTTGAGGTCTGTCCCGCCGCTGCTGTACTTCAGCTGGCGGGCGACCTTTGTCTGCTTGGCCTTGGCCCGGCCGCGCCCCATGGCTCGACCCCCTCAACGACGGGGCTCATGGGCCCCGGGTCTTGACACGCGTTCATGATTTTTGGACGGTTCACCCAAAACGCGAGAACCGACCGTAGGGCAACAACGGTACCTGCTTCCGCTGCCCGACGGTACGTCGCCTGGGTGACACCAGGGTTCGGACCCCCACCCGGTTCAACTGTTCCGGCTGGTCAGGGGCCTGATCTAAGGTCCTTTGCCTACCTTGACCTTACCGTGTCGTGCGGGCGATGTTGAGTGCGACGGGCGGTTTGACTCAGCCGCTCAGGTGGATTTGCCGCAGACGGCCTACTTCGGCCATCCGCCGCTCGGCGAGCCGGTCGGCTGCGACGGCGGGGGGAACGCCCTCCTCGTCGGCCAGGGCGAAGATCCGGGAGGTGGTCGCGAAGATGCCCGACGCCTTGCGCTTGGCCCGGTTGAAGTCGAATCCGTGCAGCTCATCGGCTACCTGGATGACCCCGCCGGAGTTCACCAGGTAGTCCGGGGCGTAGAGCACGCCGCGCTCGGCGAGCAGCTTCTCGATGCCGGCGTGGGCTAGCTGGTTGTTGGCCGCACCGCACACCGCCTTCGCGCTCAGCGCCGCCACGGTGTCGTCGTTGAGGGCTCCGCCGAGCGCGCACGGGGCGTACACGTCGAGGTCCGACATCCGGACGATCTCGTCAGCGTCTGTGGCGACGGTCACTTCGGGATGTACGGTGCGGATCCGGTCGACCGCCTGCTCGTTCACGTCCGTGATGACAACAGAGGCACCGTCTTCGACAAGGTGTGCGACAAGGTAGCGGCCGACCTTGCCGACGCCGGCCACGCCGACCCGGCGCCCGGCGAGCGAGGGCACGCCCCACAGGTGCTGTGCGGCGGCCCGCATGCCTTCGAAGACGCCGTACGCGGTCAGCACCGAGGAGTCGCCGGCTCCACCGTTCTCGGGGGAGCGGCCGGTGACGAACTTCGACTCACGGGCGACCACGTCCATGTCCTCGACGTAGGTGCCTACGTCGCAGGCCGTGAAGTAGCGCCCGTTGAGAGACTGCACGAAACGGCCGAAGGCGCGCAGGAGCGCCTCGGACTTGTCGCCGCCCTGTTCCACCGGGCGCGGGTCGCCGATGATCACGGCTTTGCCGCCGCCGTGGTCGAGCCCGGCCAGCGCGTTCTTGTAGGACATGCCGCGCGACAGGTTCAGGACGTCGGCGATCGCCGCGTCCTCGCTTGAGTACGGATAGAAGCGCGTACCGCCCAGGCCGGGGCCCAAGGCCGTCGAGTGGAGCGCGATGATCGCGCGCAGTCCGCTCGCGGGGTCGTTGCAGAAGACCACCTGTTCGTGTGCGGGACCGCGCCCGAACACGGGGCCGACCGTCGTCGACTCGCTCATAGTGATGCTGCCTTCCATGCTGCCGGTCACTGTGGTGACTCCATGATCCCGATCCGCGACGGGGTGTGTGCAGACCGTTCGGGATCAGCCTATGACTCGTCAGGGGCGCTGGGGTGGCCCGGGTCACATGACTGCGTCTGCGCTGTTGTGTTCCCGGTGTTGCGGCCCGGCTTCGGCGGTCACAGCTCCGGCGGGTCGTCGCGGCGATAGCCTCAACGGTGTGCGGACTACGGTGATGGCCCCTTATGCGGCACACCTGCGGGTGTATGAGCCGCTGGACGCGTTCGACGAGCCTGAGCGCGCGCGGTGGACGGATTACGCCGCGACTCTCGACCCACAGTGGACTCCGGCCCGGGCCGCAGTGCGCGAGCGGCGGCAGGCCCTGGGTGGCCTGCTGGCCACGCCCGCGCTGCCGGCACCGGCCAGGGAGAGCGACGAGGCGTACGTCCAGATCCGGGACGGCCGCACGCTGGTCTGCCCGGCTCAGATGCGACTACGCAGTTGGGGAGCCCTCGCCGACCTGCGGGCGGGGTATCCGGCACTGGTCCTGGACGCGTTCTGGCCGCGCCTTGTCCTCGACCAGGCAGACGCGGACGCGGAGCGGTGGCGGGCCGATCACCGGCAGTCGGGGCACGGGCGGAACGTGCCGCACATCCACACCAGCCTGTGGCACATCCCGATGCACTGGTTCGTGCTGTTCGGGCACGAGGAGCGGATCCTCGTCCCGCCGCGCGCCGGGGATGACGTGGACAGTCCCGGTGCGCCCGGCTCGGACGCCCCTGGGCAGGAGCCGGGGAACGCGCCAGGGGAGACAGGTAAGCGGGCGGCCGGGACGGCTGAGCTCTACTACCGGACGCCGATGGTGGAAGCGCGGCGGCGGACGGCGCGGGCCCTGCGGACACTGCGGGAGACCCTGGAGGAGGGGCGGCTGATCGACTCCCTTGAGGCGGTCGGCCGGTGGCTTGAGGAGTTCCACCCCCAGTCCCTGGTCGAACTCGACTTCGGCGGCCTGGTCGGGCTGATCCCGTACGAGGACCTGGCCGCTGAGCGGACCGCCGGGGATGTGGCGGAGGGCCTCACCGCCCTGGGTGCGGGTGACGGCTTGCGCGCCTCGGAGGCGTACCGCCGGATCAGCGAGTGGTGGCGTCCTGTGCGGGCGCTGGAGCACGCCAGCTGAAGGCGCGTGGCAGGAGCCCGCGGAGCGCCGGAGAGGCCATCCGACTGCGCCGGACGGCCGCAGCCCCTGACAGGGGGCTGCGGGAGGGGTTTGAGCGCCGCCAGGGGTTCCCGACAGGCTTCTGTGGGGCTAGAGCCTCCGCTGAACCCGTATCACCTCCGTGCGCATTCCGGCACGCGACAGGCCATGCCAAATAGTCGCAAGCTGCAACACAAGGGACTTTTGGCCCTACTGGCTCGCGTAAGGACCTTAGTTTTGTAGCTATTTGTCCGTTTTGTCAGGGCATTTGTGATGAGGGTTACATACGGAGGCGAATGGTTTGGTCTATGCTGAAACGGACAAAGCGGTCCAGTCGGCCGTTCGACGCAGGTGGCGTGCTGAGAGCCTCTCCTTGTAACTCGATGGGGTGAAAGTTACTCAGCGTGCATGCCGGGTCGACCGGTCGCGAGTGACGCGCAGTCACAGGTGAGTGACTGTCCGCTATGCCTGGTCCTTCGGGAAGGTGCCGGATGAGAGTTCAGATGGCAATTCCGGCGGTTTGACCAACCAGGAGCGGTGGATGGTGTACTTGTACTGTGAAGGACAAGCCGTTCGTCCTATAACCGACTTGGTCCCCGTGAGGCATTTCGGACATCGGGGGTCAAGGTGCAGAATTTGAAGAAAGAACCGCGTTGGTTCGGTTCTGCCGAGGAGGCCGCTCATGACCGCTCGCACGCCTGATGCCGAGCCCCTGCTGACGCCGGCTGAGGTTGCCACGATGTTCCGTGTCGACCCGAAGACCGTCACCCGCTGGGCGAAGGCTGGAAAGCTCACATCTATCCGCACGCTCGGCGGCCACCGCCGCTACCGCGAGGCGGAGGTCCGGGCTCTGCTGGCCGGGATTCCCGCTCAGCGCACCGAGGCCTGAGCCTGCATCAGTCGTCTCGGGACATTTTTAAGACTCCACCCCTGGATCCCGCCGGATCCAGGGGTGGAGTCTTTCTGCGTGCCTGGACGGACTCCGCGAACGAGGAGGATCTACGGGGCCCGGTGCCGCCCCGCGACAGCCCGGCGGGGGCCCGCTGAAGACTCGTCGACGGCTGCGGGGGAGCGGTGGCGGCGATTCCCGGTCGCAGCCGGACTGATCAAGTTCGGGCCGGACTCCCGACGGTAGTAAAATATCACATACAATGTGCGGTCGATTTCCGGATTGATGAAAACCATTCTCAAATAGCCCAGTGACCTGCGTCACAAAATGGGCATTATGTGGATCTCTTCTGCGATCTCCAATGATCCCGGAAGTCGTCTCCTCGTGGCTGCCTCAGCGCCACTCCGAGGCCCGTCCAACAGTTCGGCTGTATTACGGAAAGTGATCCAAAAAGGGAAGCCGCCCGCAGTCGCGGAACGGCTTCCCTTGATCGGATATCCGAAATGCTGGCTATCTGGGGCTTTTGCGTCTTTCGGCCCGATAGGTCGGTGTGGCAGGTCCAGACCAGTCCAGCGGTCTGAGAAACCCGCTAACCCTCCTCGAGCCAGACCCGGCGCTGTTCGTCGGTGGGCGCGGGAGTGTCCACAAGGTGGGGAAGGGAGCGCGCGTGGTCATCGGTCACCAGGCCGTCCGATTCGCGGATGCCCAGCCCGGCCGCGGCGCCGTCCACCACCCAGGTGCCGAGCACCGCCAGGTTCCCGTCGAAATCGGGCAGCGGTACGTACTCCTGGAAGCAGAACCCCTCAGCCCCGTAGTGCACGGAATCCTGCTCGTGCACACCCTCCGGGGTGACGACGCGTACAGCGTCGCCCTCCCGGCCGTGCAGTGGCTTGGCCACGTACGACGTCATGTCGCGGGGGGAGTCCAGGTAGGCGGGCAGCAGGTTCGGATGCCCGGGGTAGAGCTCCCACAGCACCGCGAGGAGCGCCTTGTTCGACAGGATCGCCTTCCAGGCCGGCTCCACGAACAGACAGGCGCGGGGGTGATCCAGGATGTGCCTGCCGAACGGCTCGACGAGCATGTCCTCCCACGGGTACAGCATGAACACCGTGTCGATCCCGTGGTCGTCCAAGTCGACGAAGCGCAACCGGTCGGGATCCCAGCCGATGTCCTTGACCTCAAGCCCGACGGTGGTCAGCCCGGCCTCGGCGGCGGTGTCCCGCAGATACGCCGCGGTCATCCACTCCTCTTCCTCGTCCGTCCCGCCGATGTGCGCGAAGTACAACGTCTCGGAGCGGAGGTACGGCTTGGTCTTCGCCCACGCGCGGACCAGTCGTTCGTGCAGGCTGTTCCACTGGTCGCGGTCCGGGAAGCGGTCCTGCAGCCAGTACCACTGAACCAGGGACGCCTCGATGACGGCGGTCGGGGTGTCCGCGTTGTACTCGAGGAGTTTCACCTCACCGGTGCCCTCGCCACCCCAGACCACGTCGAAGCGGCCGTAGACGCTCGGGTGCTCCTCGTCCAACGTCAGCCGGAGGTAATCCCGGGCCTCCTCGGGTAGCCCGAACGCGCTGAGGTCGCCGACGGCGATGACGTGCCGGGCCGCGGTCACACACATCGTGTGGAGCTCCTCGACCACCGATTCTAGGTGATTGACCTCAGGGAGCGTCAGTTCGTAGTACGCGGCTTCGTGCCAGTACGGCACCGTCGCGCCCGTGTCGTCCTTCCACACTGCGTACAGCAACCCCTGGGACTCCACCAGCGGCAGCCAGTCCGGACGCGGTTCGATGGGTATGCGTCGCACGGCGGTGTTCCACCTTCCGGGGCGGCGCCGGCTGCTTCCGGATCTGGCCTGGAGCAGTCCGGCGTCCGCCCGTCAGCTTGAGCTCTTGGACGTGCACTGGCCGAATCCGCCCCGCAGGACCTTGCCCTTTCTGGGCTTGTTGAACGAACCGGCGGCCACCGGCTGTCTATTGGCGGTCGACAGGGTGTTCGGCAAGGTCTGGCCGCACTTATGCGGTGTGTAGTACCAGGCGAAGGCACTCGCGGGAATCGGCACGATGCAGGAGGAGTCAGAAGCCCGCTGCCCGGTCTTCATGTCGGCGCAGACTTCGGCGGTCCCGGACTGGTTCTTCTTGCCACTGCTGCCACAGCCGGTGAGCGTCGCGGCGAGCGCGATGGTGATGGAGGCTGCGACTGCGGTGGACCGCAGTGGCCGGGCCGGCCTGGGTGGCCCTGGCACGACCTGTTTTAGAGACTCC
Organism: Kitasatospora sp. UYEF31; assembly: GCF_057291755.1. Classification (NCBI taxonomy): domain Bacteria; kingdom Bacillati; phylum Actinomycetota; class Actinomycetes; order Kitasatosporales; family Streptomycetaceae; genus Kitasatospora; species Kitasatospora sp. UYEF31. The sequence goes on along the minus strand of NZ_JBXAWK010000080.1, from coordinate 13,855 downwards.
CCCGACACGTGGCGCCCTCCCCTGGTTCCTGCTTCCCACCCGGCAGCGTCTTGTAACAGCGACGCGCTTAGGACGCTATCGGCCCAGGTGGCAACCATGCAGGGGAGGTGGCGGAATCCGGGGGAAGTCCCGCGCGGGGCGGACGTTTCGCCGGGAAACACAAAAACGCCCCTGATGAGGTGATCATCTGGGGCGTCGGTGCTGCTCGGGAGCTGGTGGCCAGGGGCGGGGTCGAACCGCCGACCTTCCGATTTTCAGTCGGACGCTCGTACCAACTGAGCTACCTGGCCTTGCAAGGAAGGCCGCCTCTCGACGGCCTAGCCTACTTTGCGCGGTCCTGACGGGATTTGAACCCGCGGCCTTCACCTTGACAGGGTGACGAGCACTCCAAACTGCTCCACAGGACCTTGCACACTATATTCTGCGCCAGCACTTACATGCTTCGCGCTTGTGTTGCCTCACTCTACCGCACTTCCGTGCGGCTTCGTTCAGCCGTACCCCCAACGGGATTCGAACCCGTGCTACCGCCTTGAAAGGGCAGCGTCCTGGGCCGCTAGACGATGAGGGCTAGTGTGGCCGTCCGGCGTCGAACTGCCGTCGGGAACGACATGAACTATACGGGCTCCTGCTCCTGAACGCCAAAATGGTTTATCGGCGCGGCGTGCGGGGCCGACGGCCACCTCCGGGGCGGGCGTGCCCGGCGCACAATGGGGGCGTGCTGGAGATGACGCGGGACGAGTTCGAAGAACTGGTGGCCGAAGCCCTGGACCGGATCCCGCCGGAGCTGACCAGGCTCATGGACAACGTGGCGGTCTTCGTCGAGGACGAGTCGGCCAAGGGGGAGTCGGAGTTGCTCGGGCTCTACGAAGGCATCCCCCTGACCGAGCGCGGTGACTGGTACGCGGGGGTGCTGCCCGACCGGATCACCATCTACCGCAACCCGATCCTGCGGATCAGCGAGACGTACGACCACGTGGTCGAAGAGGTCGAAATCACGGTGGTCCACGAGATCGCCCACCATTTCGGCATCAACGACGACCGGCTGCACGAACTGGGCTACGGCTGATCCGACCCGACCCGACCCGACCCGGCCCGGCCGGCAGGTCGGGCGGGCGGGCGCAGACGGGGTTTCGGCGGACCGCCGGCCCCGGAGCGCGTGGCGGGCGGCGCGCTCCCGTGCCGGGCTTGCGTGCGCCCTCCTCCGTACGAGTGAAAAGCTTTTCAGACCGGCAACCGGATGGGGACGAACCTCCAGGACCCGACGGGTCCGAACAGTGGTTCAGATTCCACCGGGGGTGCGCGTGATCCTGCCCATGAGGTCGTACGGGAAGAACAAGCCCGAACGCGAAGCGCACGTGATCGAGCAGAACAACGGTCTCGACGAGCCGACTTTCCCGGCACCACCACCGCAGTCGCCGTACGAGCCGGCTTACGAAGCGCGGTACGAAGCGCAGTTCCAGCCGCAGCCGCAGCCGCAGTCCCAGCCGCAGCCGCAGCCGCAGTCCCAGCCGCAGTGCCAGCCTCCGGCGCCGGTCGAACTTGAAAACCCGTACTCGATCCTCGATCGGCATTTTCCCCAATCTGAGTCGATGCTCCGTCAACTCGGACTCCGGCGCAGGCAACGGATCCTCGGTGGCGACCAGCCGCGTCGACGCCGCTTCAGCCATGCGGCCCCAGCCTCTGTCGGCGACGGAAACGGCCGCCCCGCAACAAAACTGACGGACCGGCAGGCCGGGCAGGCGCAGGAAACCAGGCCAGGGCGCACCGTGGCGGCCGGCACCCTCGCCGCGGCCCTGGGGTTGCTGGTGACCGCCGCACTCCTGTACTGGTTCGGCTGGGTGCGTGACACCGAACTCGCCGCCGGACTCGGCGTCGACGCCGGAGTCCTGGGCCGGTCTACCGGCGACTATCTGCTGCGGAGCGTGGACGCCCTGTACGTGCCGGTGCTCAGTGCCGCCGGCCTGCTGCTCGTCGGCCGGTTCATCCACCCGCGTCTGCTTCTCACCCTGCGTCGCCACCGCCGCCTCGCCTGGTTCGTCTGCTGGCTGCTGCGCGGTGCCTGCGTGCTGGTGCCGCTCGGCGTCTGGGCGGTGGCCTGCCGCTGGCCGGGGCGCTGGCCGCAGTGGTGGACTCTGCTGCTGCCGCTGGGGCTGACCGCCGGTGTCCTGGTCACGGCGTACGGAGTGCTGCTCGGCCGGCAGATCGCTTCGCACCGGCGGCCCGGTGCGCCGCGCGTCCGGCCGTGGTCGCCCACGACGGTGCTGACGTCGGTGGTGCTGCTCCTGTGCACGGTGTGGACGTTCAGCGCGTACGCCGGATCCCTCGGCCGGATGGAAGCGGCGGTGACTATCCACAACCCGGAGTCGCGGGCCGCGGTGGAGCTCTACGCGACGGAGGACTTGAAGCTCGGCCCCGAGCAGGGGGTCACCGTCCAGCCGGTCGGTGCCGGGGCGGTCGCGGCAGGTCCAGCGGCAGGCGCGGCGGCAGGCGCGGCGGGTGGTCAGGCGGGTGGTCCGGCAGTTGGTCCCGGTTACCGGTTCCGCTACACCGGGATGCGGCTTCTTCGGCAGACGGACGGGCGACTTCTGCTGCTCGCCGTGCGGCCGGGAATGTCCGACCCCCGACTGGTTGTTGTGAGGGATGACCCACGGATTCGCGTCGAGTACACCCGGACCGGACCGCAGCGCACGGAGTGACCCGCTTGACCTGACTCAGTAGGCCAAAAGGCCAGCTCAGGGTGAGTGTGGCAGGACTCCGGAGCCGATGCGACAAATGATCCGGTAGGCTGGTGGGCTGACGCACGTCCATACATCAGGCGCCGCACGAGAAGCTGCGCCCACAGGCTCGTTCTAGTGCTCCGCAGGTTGGTCGTTCCGATCGCACGGATAAGCGGGATCCCGGGTAAAGAGGATCCACACCGTTTGGCGATTACACAGTGGCTGCGGACCCCGGCAACGTGCCGTCTTTCGGAAGGTTCCGCATGCCCAGCAGTACCCCTGACATTGCTACGCCCATGCCCATTGAGGCTGAGGACGTCGTTGAGACGACCAAGAGCGTAGAAAAAACTGACACCGACGTGGTCATGGAGCCCGTCGTTGTCGAGGCTGACGAGCCTGACGCGGCCGACGAGGTCGCTGAGACCGTCGCCGTGATCGAAGACGACGCCGTTGTCGTCGCCGTTGAGGCTGACGTCGACGTCGACGTCAGCCTCAACGGCGAAGACGAACTGGACGATGCCGAAGAGGGCGTCGACGAGTTCGCGGACGAAGAAGACGACGAGAACGCGGACGGGGCGGACGACGAGGCTGAAGCAGCCGACCTCGGCCCGACGTTCGACCAGCTCGGCGTCCCCGCTGAGATCGTGGCCGCGCTCGAACGGCGTGGCGTCAAGCACGCGTTCCCGATCCAGGCCGCGACGATGCCCGACGCGCTCGCCGGCAAGGACATCCTCGGCCGTGGCCGTACGGGTTCCGGCAAGACCCTCGGCTTCGGTCTCCCGATGATCACGCAGCTGGCCGGCAAGAAGGCCAAGCGCAACCGCCCGCTGGCGCTGATCCTCACGCCGACCCGCGAGCTCGCCCAGCAGGTGCACGACGCCCTGGAGCCGTACGGCAACGTCCTCGGACTGCGCCTGAAGGCGGTCACCGGCGGTATGCCGATGTCCAACCAGATCTTCGCGCTGGAGCGCGGCGTCGAGATCCTCGTCGCCACCCCCGGCCGCCTGCAGGACCTGGTCGACCGCGGTGCCGCGAAGCTCGACGACATCCAGATCGCGATCCTCGACGAAGCCGACCAGATGGCCGACATGGGCTTCCTCCCCGAGGTTTCCGCCCTGCTCGACCTCATCCCGGTGGGCGGCCAGCGCATGCTGTTCTCCGCCACCCTGGACAAGGGCGTCGACGGTCTCGTCCGCAAGTACCTGAACAACCCGGTCACACACTCGGTGGACCCGCACTCCGCGGCGAACACGTCGATGACGCACCACGTGCTCATCGTCCAGCCGAAGTTCAAGGCACCGATCACCACGGCCATCGCGGCCCGCCGCGGCCGCACGATCATCTTCGTCCGCACCAAGTTCGGCGCCGACCGCGTCGCCGAGCAGCTGCGTCTCGACGGCGTCCGCGCCGAAGCGCTGCACGGTGGCATGACGCAGGGTGCCCGCACCCGCACGCTGGCGGAGTTCAAGGAGGGGCGCACGCCCGTCCTGGTCGCCACCGACGTCGCCGCCCGCGGCATCCACGTCGACGGCATCGACCTGGTCCTGCACGTGGACCCGGCCGCAGACTCCAAGGACTACCTGCACCGCGCCGGCCGTACGGCCCGTGCCGGTGAGGCCGGTGCCGTCGTCACGCTGGCCCTGCCGCACCAGCGCCGCACCATCGAGCGCCTGATGGACGCCGCCGGTGTCGACGCCGAGATGGTCAAGGTCAACGGCACCAACGACCCGGAGCTGCAGCGCGTCACCGGTGCCCGCACGCTCTCCGAGGTCCGCGCCCAGTCGGTCTCCGACGAGGCCGACGCCGCGGAGAAGGAAGCCGAGCGTCTGGCCGGCCGCATCATCGAGCTGAAGGCGAAGGCTTCCGAGCTCCGCCGTCAGGCCGTCGAGCTGGCCGAGCGCGCCAAGAACGAGCCCGACCCGGCCCCGGTGGCCAACGACCGCGACGACCGTCGCGAAGGCGGCTTCCGTGGCGGTGACCGCCGTGAGGGTGGCTTCCGCGGTGGCGACCGTCCGTCGTCCGGTGGCCGTTCCTCGTACGGCGACCGCCCGTCCGGCGGCCGCTCGTTCGGTGGCGGCGACCGCCCGCGCACCGACCGCCCGTCGAGCGACCGTCCGTTCGCCGGTGGCCGCTCTTCGTACGGTGACGGTCCGCGCGGCGCCCGTCCGTCGTCCGCCGGCCGTTCCTCGTACGGCGACCGCCCGTCCGGCGGCCGCCCCACGGGTGACCGTCCGTTCAACGAGCGTCCGCGTACGGACCGCCCCGCCGGTGACCGTCCGTTCAACGAGCGTCCGCGTACGGACCGCCCGTCGGGTGACCGTCCGTTCAACGACCGCCCCCGTGGCGACCGTCCGTCGTACGGCGACCGCCCGGCCGCAGGCCGCTCGTTCGGCGGCGACCGCGGTCACGACCGCCCGCGCACCGACCGCCCGGCGTTCAACGACCGTCCGCGTACGGACCGCCCGTCGGGTGACCGTCCGTTCAACGACCGTCCGCGTACGGACCGCCCCGCCGGTGACCGTCCGTTCAACGACCGCCCGCGTACGGACCGCCCCTCGGGCGACCGTCCGTTCAACGACCGCCCGCGCACCGACCGTCCCACGGGCGACCGTTCGACCGGCGGCCACAGTGGCGGCCGTCCGGCGACCGGCGGGGCTGACCGCAAGCCGCGCTGGAACCGCTGAAGCTGAACAGCGAGTAGCGTGCTGAAGTAGCACGCCGAAGGGGCGGACCGGAGATCTCTCCGGTCCGCCCCTTCGCTGCATCCCGTACCAAAGTCTTTTTGTTGGTTGAGGAATGCCGGGTGGTGGACCCCGGCGCTCAGCGACCCACGGTCAGGCGTTGGCTTCCTGGGTGGCACGACCGACTGCGGCGCGGTCCGGCAGGCGCGGTGCGGCCAGTTGGGTCGCCTGGGCGACCAGGCGGCCGCGGCTGTCCCAGACTTCGCAGACCTCGTCCATGAGTCCGTCGCCGATATGCCGGGCGTGCTGACGTACTGTCAGGTCGCCGGGGGCGGGCACGGCCCTTACGTACACGGTCAGTTCGAGGGTCGGCACCCACGCGCCCAGGCCGAGGTCCAAGGTGACCGGCGGGAGCGCGTCCGCGACGAACAGCAGGGACACCGGGTCGACCTGGTGGCCGTGGCGGAAGCGCAGGTGCGCGGTGAAGCTGCCGGTGCCGCCCGGCGCGCCCATCGCGAAGCCGAGCCCTGCCGGGTCCATGTCCAGCTCGATTTCGTCCATCAACGCGAGCGGGCCGCCGGTGACCGGGTCGACACCCGGGATGCGGACACACTGGTCCGGGGTCGGAATGGGAGCCGGCGGGTTGTCGCCCCACCAGGCGTCGGCACCGTCCTGGAGGACGCCCAGGGTGAAGGTGCCCTCCGTACGGACTGAACCGTCCTGCACGAGCCGTGCCCTGACCTGGCTGACGCTGCGGCCGCTGCGCAGGACCTCCACGTGGACCTCGGCCGGTCCGGTCTCGGGCGATGTGATGTACGTCGCCGACGACGCCAGTGGGTGCCTGTGTGCGGCACCGGCGGCCTGTGCGCCCGCGATGGCGGCCCTGCCGAGGACGGCCAGCAGGTAGCCGCCGTTCGGCTTGCCCGCGATCGTCCAGGACGGGTCCAGGTGTACGTCGTAGACCTGCCCGTCGGCCGTCTGCGGGGTTACTGCTGTCGCCTCTGCGAATCCGCTCACCGGACCGCCTCCCACTTACTCGTCCAGGCCCTGCTCCCTGGTTCAGGAGATTTCGGGCACGTGTGCTACTCGACAGTAACCTGATGTCGTGGGCGCAGCTCGGACAGTCCCGGACAACTGCGCTGTGCTGATCCGATGGCGCGCGCGGCGCTCCGGATGGATACTTTCGCGCACCTGCCGGTTGTTGCAGGTAAGCTGCACCCTGGCATCGCGTCGACTACGGTCGTGCGGCTGCCTGGGGTGCTAGCTCAACTGGCAGAGCAGCGGACTTTTAATCCGCGGGTTGTGGGTTCGAGTCCCACGCGCCCTACTCTCAGCAGCTTCGGCAAAACTGCCGCTGGCCTGCACGTTCTCGCCCCGTATGGCCTTCGGCCCGCGGGGCGTTTTCGTGTCCGCCGCCTCCGGTGTGCCCGTGAGGGAGAGGCCCATTGTGAGCTTCCGCTGAACGTCCTCAAGGGTCGGTAGCGGAGTTTTATCCTGGTTCACCTGTTCGAGCAGCGTGGCGACCTGGTCCCGGCCCTCGGCGTCGTCTTCGTCTGGGAGGCCGAGCAGCGTGCGTATGTGGTCCAGGTCGGCTTGGGCTTTGAGCGCGGAGTCGTAGCCGGAACGGCGGAAAGAGCGGCGATTGCCTGCGGAGTCGGCCGGGAGTTCCTGGCGGAGCGACCATTGGCCGTGGTTTTTGCGTTTGAGCTGGGGCAGGACTTGCCCCACTTCCCGCCGGTGGCGGGGTTACGACAGCCGCAACGGCGGGACGTCGAGCCTTTCACTCCAGATCCTCGGGTTCGGGCTGGTCGATGAACGTGAGGTCGGCGGGAAGGGCCGGGGGCACCAGGGTCCGTTCACGCATGGCGGAGCGGAAGGCCCGCAGGTCCGCGTAGTCCTCGAAGGCGCTCTCCTCGTAGGCTTCGGCGCGTTTGAGGAGTTCGGCTCTGCGGTCCCGGTCCAGGGTGGTGGTGGCCGCGCGCCGGCGGTCCTTGGCCAGGGAGGTCGAGGCGGTGGTGGCGGCCACCAGGTCGCCGTGGGTGCGGAAGGTGTCCAGGACGTCGAGTGCGCTGCCCTGGGGGGCGGGCTCCATCCGGGCGGTCTCCCCGGTGAACCAGGCCACGGCGTCCCAGGTGGAGACCTCGCGTCCGGGCAGGACTTCCACGGTGGCGGAGGAGCCGAGGGGGAAGACGAGCACAACGGGCGGGACGCCGAGTACGTCGGCTAGGACAACGAGGTCCGATACCGGCAGGACTGCCTTGCGCCCGCCCTCCAGGTTTTTCAGGGACTGGAGGGAGAAGTCGGCCAGGCCGCGGTTCACGCAGCCGTCGGCGACGGCGGCCAGGGTCAGGCCCGCGGCCTTGCGTGCGTCCTGGATCGTTTTGCCAAGCCGGGTGGTGAAAGCCTTCGACCACGTATCAGGTTCCATAGTCGAACCTTAGATGTTGATTCGGTTCGACCGTAACCGACTGGTACATCTAGTTGGGCCGTATCGGCATCATCTGGCATCTGGAGGTCTTCATGGTCGAACCATTGTTGGGGCGTGGAGTGTGGGCGTTGACGATCGACGAGCTTCTGGCTCTGCCTGCCGCCGTTGACCTGAACACGGCCAACGCCGGCCTGGGGCTGGGTCGCAGTACGGGGTACGAGCTGGCCCGGCTGGGGGAGTATCCGGTTCGGTTGCTGACGGCGGTGATCAGGGCTCGGCCCCTCGACCGCCCTCCAACGCTCCAGGATCGCCGACAGCGTTGGAGGCCGGCCACGCTGCCCGCGCAGCCCACCTGGTACCTGGCCGCCGACCTGCCCCGCCCCGGCAGCCCCCGCGAGGCCCAAAGCCCCGAACCCGGTGCAGACCTGCACGAAGTCGTCCGGATCTACGGCATCCGGCACTGGATCGAGCAGAGCTACAAGCAGGTCAAGGATGAACTCGGACGGGCCGACTTCCAGGTCCGCTCCGACACCGCCATCCACCGCCACCAGACCCTGGTCACCCGTGCCTTCTCGTTCTGCTGGGACACCTGGTTCGCTCAACCTCCGGACCGGGAGCCCTGTGTGGTCCCCGAAGTCCCGCCGGCCGCCATATCGGCGGGACCGGCTGAGAGGAGGACCGGGCAGACTTCACCAGCCCCATCCGGCCAGCCGGCCCAAGGCGATCCGCGCCGTCCGGGCCCGGCTCGGCCCCTGGACCGCCCTCCAACGCTGCTGGCGATCCTGGAGCGACGCACCACCGCCACCTGAACTCCAAACCCTGATCACCGCCGTCGGCGCAGGCCGTCCCCTTGATCTCTACTGCCCGGTTTAACAAACCACCACTAGCGTTCGGACTGAAGTTTCCAGAGCTCGCAGAACAGGCCGTCGGTCTGGGCCAGGAGTTCTTTGAATGTGCCGCGCTGGATGACACGGCCCTTGTCCAGGACCACGATCTCGTCGGCGAAGGTGATGTTCGTCAGCCGGTGCGTGACCAGAACGACGGCCCGGTTTGCGGCGTGCTCGCGGAGCATCGCGAAAATCCGGTGCTCAGCACGCGGATCGAGCGCACTCGTGGGCTCATCAAGCACCAGGAGCGGGCTGTCACGGTAGAAGACACGCCCCAGATTCACGCGCTGGAACTGACCGCCGGACAGCATCGTGCCACCGATGAACTCCTGTGTCAGTAAGGTGCGCAACCCCCGCGGCAGCGAGTCGGCGACTTCGTCCGAGCCGGATGCCCGCAGCGCGTACGCCAGGGCTTCTTCATGGTCGGGCCGTTCCTGGCACAAGGTGATGTTCTCGTGCATCGGCAGCGGCCAGCGCACCACGTCCTGGGTGAGATAGGCGACGTTCCGGAACGCTTCGTCCGGATCCAGGTCGCGGGTGTCGTGCCCGTCCCAGGTGACGGTGCCGTCGTCGGGCAGGTAGAGGCCGGCCAGCAGATTGGCCAGCGTCGACTTTCCCGAGCCGTTCTCTCCCACCAGCGCGACGATCTTTCCGGTGGACACGTCCAGGTCCACGCCGTGCAGTGCGACGGTGGCGGCCTTGCCGTCCTGTCCGTCTCCGGCGTAGGAGTACCGGACGTTCTCGGCGCGAAATACCCTTGGCGGGTCGATGACGGTGTTTCCCCGGCGGAGGGACATGCGGTGCCCGCCCGCCCGGTCGAGGAACCTGTCCCAGTCCTCCATGTACTGGCCGATGGCGTACACCTGCGTTCCGGCGGTGACGATTCCCCCGAGGGAGGTGCTGACGGTAGTCAGGGCGATCACGGCTGTTCCGGCCGCCGCCGCGTTCATCCGCCCGGACGCGAACAGCCACAGGACCGCGGCCCACACCACACCGGCCGCGACGCCGCCGGCCAGCGCCCCGATGACCGACACCTTCGCCTGCCGCCAGGCGGCCTTCTGGTTGACGTCCTGGACCCGGCCGGCGACGCGCCGGTGGCGGTCGAGCAGGTGCGGGGCCAGGGTGCCTGACCGCAGCTGGCTGGCGTGCCACTTCTCGGTCAGATGCCAGCGCAGGACCGACAGGATCGTCTGTTCCTGCTGGGTGGTGACGGTGCTCTGATACTCGATCCGCGCCACCCGCACCGCTGCCACCCCGCGAGGTACAGCGCCCAGCAGAAGAAGAGGCAAAAGGAGCTGGTGCAGGTAGGTGATCACCGAGGCGGAGGCGGTCAGGGACGCGAAAGCGGCCAGGATGTTCTGTGACTGCGGCAGCAGGCTGCCCATCTGGTGCACGCCCCGGTCGGCGGCGGAGTAGGCGTGTTTGAACGTGGCGTGGTCGTACGCCGCCAGTTCAGCCCTGGTGGTGGCCTCCAGGAGCAGGGCCTCGGCCTTGCGGGTGATCAGCGGGGTCAACCGGTGGGAGAAGTACTGGACGGCGACCCCCAGCACCGCCCTGGCCCCGACCGCCGCGGCCAGGCCCGCCAGGGCGGGCGAGGCCTCCCGCAGACGGTCGCCGACGTCACCCGACGCGATCACGGCGGTAATCGTCGCGGAGGTGGCCAGCAGCCCCGCCGCCTGAAGGACGCCGGACAGGACCTGGCAGACCAGCAGGGCGACCAGGACACGCCGGTCACACTCCCAGGCCAGGTGAAGTGCCTTACGGACCAGGCCCGGCAGCCGCGCTGCCATGGCCCGGGTCGTCATCGCCGCCACGGCGGCGTGGGCGCCCTTGCTGGTGGAGACGTAGGTGTAGTCGTCGTCCACGGCTAAGGCGTGCTCGTCCGTCTCCTCCGTCGTCCCGCCGGTCGGGCTGCCGGAGTTCTCGTGTGCGGCCGATCGTGGTCCGGGTACGTCGGGGCCGCTCTTGTCCGGGGCAGGGTCGGCCGGTGAGCCGGAGCGGGAGGAGGTGCCGGAGGACGTCATCGCGCACCTCCGCCGTGCGTCATCGCGCGGCGTGCGCGAGTACGGGCGGGCGACGGTCCGCCGGATCCCCCGGGGCCTGTCGTGGAGGGCTGAACGGAGGCGGAAGTCGGACGATGCGCAGGCGTAACTGGGTATCGTTCAGCGGGAGTTCGAGCACGCATGGACGGTCCTCCACGGGTGGTGGCGGGGCCTTGTCAGGGGCGGGAAGTGCTCATGATCTGCGGTGTGGAGCGGGGTCCGGCAGAGCGTACGGAGTCGCGCAGGCGGCGCGGCGAGATCGAACGCACGCTCGACCAATCGAGTGTTTGCCGGGCCCTGGGTGGTCACCACAGAACAAACCCTGCGTTGTTGAAGATCTGGCGATAGGCGGTGGCAAGTTTGGACCGGGTGGGATCGGCCAGCTTGGCGGCAACCCGGCGCGACTCTGCTGTCTCCGTGCTGGATCATGGCGCCGGAGTGAGGTCAGGCCGGACGGCGATGGCGTCACGCAGAAAGCTCAGCTTGGAGTAGAACGTGTGCCCCGAGGCCAGACCCCGGCTGCTCAGGTACACCCCAAGCTGACGCGCCGAAACGGCGGCAGGGCCCGCACCTGAAGCCCGAGCTCTGAACGCAGATATGTTCCGAAGCCGCCCGTGGTGACCGGGAGTTCGTCGAAGAACTCCTCACGGCGCGCGAAGGTGTCCTTGGTGAACCACTTGCGTTTGAGGAGGTAGCCGCCGTCGGCCTTCCCCATGAACGAGGCATAGCCGCGCTCGGACTCGGGTCCGGTGACTTCGAAGAGGTGGTTCTCGACTGTGTACGCCTGGAACTCCTCGCGGTACTCGGCCCGGCAGCCCTCCAGCTCGCCGCGGTACAGGGTGTGGAGGAAGTTCCGGGCCTCCGCCCAGATGTTCGTTCCCGGGGGCAGGTTGTACTTGTACTCCAGCTCGGTTCCGGCGAAGTGCGTGCGGAACCAGCGCTGGTGGTTGTTCAACCGCACGGCTGATGCGGTGTGTGCGGCCAGGACGGGGTCCAGCCAGCGCAAGTCCTCCACCGGCCCGTGCCCGACCGGGTGCTTGGTGGTGCGCAGGAAGCACGCGTCCTGCTCGTGGAACCGGATCTGCGCGTAGGCGCGGTAGCCCCCTTTGGGAGACGGAGCCAGGTAGCACAGCGGAGCCAGACCGGGGCCCTTGGTGTCGTTGACCAGTTCGCGCAGTGCCGGACCGGGCAGGCCGCCGGTGAACAGGGCACCGCCATGGACGAACGCGGAGCCCAGTTCCGTGCCGTCCGCGGTCAGAGTCAGGGCCGGGCACACACCCAGGATGTCCCATCGGACGGTCACCGTGGTGGCCGGAACGCAGACCTCCTGCTTGCCGCCCGTACCTCCGGCACACGCTGACGTCCCCCGGCCCGCGTCGGACCATTCCGTCGATGCGCCGCAGCACGGCATCGTCCACCAGTTCATGGGGCTTCCCCCGGTGCGGGACGGCGCCGACCGAGGTGGTGACCACCAGCCATCTGGTCACCACCGGGTCGGCCGGGTTGAGTTGTGCCGTCGCCCTGGCCAGGATCTCCATGCGCTGGGCATGGGTGAGGTTCCCTTCGGGCCGGGCGAACAGAGGAAGGCGCGGGCTTCGGTGGTGGTGAACGGTTCGAACCGCATCGTGCGGATCGGCCCGATGGGCGCGTTCTTGGCGACGTTGCGCGGCACCTCGTCCTCCCGCACCGCGTGGGCGAGCGCGGAGACGAGCACGGAGCGGACGTATTCGACGGTCCGCGGCGCGAGGAGCCTGTGGCAGCACTGGCCGATCGCGCAGCACTTCGGCCGGCGGCCGGGGCTGCGGTCGGTGGGTGCCCGGGCGGCGGGAGCGGCAACCGGCCAGGTTGCCGGGCTGACCGGAATCGGGCTCCTGGCAGAGCAAGTTGTCCCGTTGAATATCCCAAGGGGCTATCCAACGGGACAAGGGCTGGCCCGAGGGCGGGTCGTGCGTGCTGGGTGGGGCGGGCCGGGTAGTCGTCCGTGAGTCTGTCAGTCCGTGGCCTTGGGGTGGCCGGTGCCGGCGTAGGTGATCCAGGCGGTGCGGTTGGCGTCGTCGAGCAGATACCAGATGCGTCCGCCGCCGGTGACTTCGTACTGCCAGCGTTCCAGGGTTTGCCCCTTGTAGGTGGTGGTGCCGAGTTTGCCCTTGAGTCGGTGCTGGCGTTCGGGGTTGTCGGCGGCGCGTGGTGTGGCGCGGATCCGCTCGAAGGCGCGGCGCAGGTTGCCCGGTGCCTGGCGGCTCAGGTGTTCCCAGCCGTCGGCGGCCTCAGTGTTGGCGAACCGGAGGTCGTACTCGTCGCCGGTCGGGGGCGGCGCGGCCCGGTCTCCGCGCTTCGGGCTCACTCCGCCGCCCCAGGTGCGGGGACGGGCCCGAGGTCGCCCTCGGGCTCGCGGGTCAGCAACGCGTACAGGGCGGGGTCCGCGTAGACCTCGGCACTGTGCCGCCACTGGGCGAGCAGAAGCGCGATCGGGGAGAGGTTGTCCAGGGCGACCGCGCCGCGCGCCGTGTCGACCAACTCGGTGAGCAGGGTGTCGATGTCCTCGGCGGGCAGGAAGGTGCTCCACGGGAGGGCTTCGGGCAGCGCTTCGCGCAGGGCGCCGATGTTCTCGGTCCGTACCAGCCCGGTGAGCAAGCGGGAGGTGAAGTCCACGACGGTGGCGTCTTGCTCCATCTGGTCGACGCGCATCAGGGCCAGGTCTCCCGCGTCGCGTCTGCGCAGCCGCAGCGCGCGGACGGAGTCGAGCCGACGCGCGGTCGCGGCTGGATGGTGGAGCAGCTCACTGAAGGGCACGTCCTCGTAGGCTGTAGTCATGACATCCACAGTAGTTCGGATGTCAGCCGATGGATAGGCGGCGTTACGATCCGCTCTTTCGTATTGGTCTAGACCTCTGACGGCAGTAGTGACGGCAACAACCACGCACATCAGCGCACGGCGGCGCACCCCGACGGATCGTCATTTAGCCCCTGACCAGCGAAAATGCAGGTAGCGAGGGGTTTCGTGCCACACGTACTATGTTGGGGTCGGGGACCAGAGTGTTCTCGTTTATAATGACAGCCCAATATGTATCGTTGTGAGTCGTAGCGAGCATCCGGAATCT
>NZ_JBXAWK010000079.1:0-23691 GCF_057291755.1 Kitasatospora sp. UYEF31 | reverse complement strand
CCACCCCCCAGGTCATGTCTTCGACAGGGGGCAACAGTCATGCCGGGCCCGGAGGCCAGCGGTCCTCTTGCAGGACCACGAAAAACATAACGGGGGCGGCGAACCAAGCCGGATCGCTATAATCACGGCTACGACTCCTTGAGGGGTGGCCCTCGCTCTCTGAGTTTGAGGAACCCCTTCTCAAGGTGGTCGTGGTGAGGGGCCAGGCGATTTTGCCAACCGCTCCCCTTCGGGGGATCGGAGGACTTCGGTCCTGTCGCCTGGCCCCGCTTTATGTTCTCCGCCAGGTCCGAGCCTTGTAGCCGCGCTCTGCGCGCGGGGGTTCGGCCCGAGGCCGCAGGCCCGCTCACGCCATCAGCTCGTTCAGCGAAGTCAACATCGCTGTGCCAAAACGGCCGTTTTGGCACAGCGATGAGAAGACCCACCGACGGGACCGCAGGCTGCACGGTTCTCCGAGCGCACATCGCTCAGTTCATCGGAACCGGAAGTACCCCGGCTCCGATGGCGCGCGTGAATCGCGCCAGGGCGTAGCCCACCGCGGTCTCCGCGATGCTGTCCGGGAGACGCTGATCCTCGCTGGGTGCTCCGGTGGCCGACGTTACCGGAGGCACCCCCTCAGTTCGTTCGATCTGGTAGTGGTGACCGTGTCGGTCCACCGCGTGCAGGATCCAACAGTCGACAGCGCGGGCGTCCTTATCCAGGACACGTTGGCCCGCGCTGAGCTTGAGCACCTGTTCCTCGTTGTAGAGGGAACCCGCCAGCAGCTTCCTCGCGCGCGCCCAGAAAGCCAGCCCGATGAATCCGTCAGGCGCGTCGACGCCGTCCGGCCGCCGTGGAACATCCGGCAGGCGCTCGGCATAGGCCGTCAGAGCATCGAGCGGGTGCGGGGCCGGCTTTCCCGCAGGCTCATCCGGTCGGTACCACCAGCAGTCACCGGGAATGAGCGTGCGCTCCAGTGCCATGCGGCCGTCGCCCAGGTCGTAGCGGCGGAACGAGAACAGCACCGCGATGTCGTTCTCACGGTGCAGCTGATGCTCACGGTCTTCCATCGAAGCCAGCGCGCTGAAGAACTGCTCGCGCCCGACGTCCCCGAACTCCACCGGCGACACCGCGTTGGTGACCGTACGCGACCGCCGCTGAGGCTTGTTCGGTTTCCTCCTGCCCATGCTCTGCATAACGAGGAACACCCCGGGTGGACACCCTGGCAACAGAGATCTTTTGCCAGATAGAAGGCCCTATGCGCTCTCTCCGCCCGAGGGCGGGCCCGACTTCACGCACGACGCCTTGCTTCTGCTCCGGGCCCCGCAGCGCGCGCACGGGCCTCCTGCTGGAACCTCCGGTACCACCGCGGAGAGTAGATGTGCTCTCCGCGGGTCCTTGCCAGCCCCGAAAGCAGTGACGGTGAGGGCGCCGCACACCACCAGCCGCTGCCACAGTGGCGATCCGCTCGCCCACCAGCGCCGCAGTCGTTCGTACATCACTTCTCCCCCGGGTCCGTCCCTGAACAACTTCGCCCTGCAGCCCACCACGATCCCCCTATCTGTTCTCGACAGCGGCTTCCCGGGCTGTTCCTACGCGGACGGCGTCTAGTGAGATAGATCCTATCCAGCGGGATAGAAGGCCCTATGCGCGCTTCATTTCTCACTGACACGAAGAACGCGCCTACGGCCGGGGGGCAAGTGCGCGCCGCAAGAAGTCACGGCTCGGGCAGTGCTTCAGGCAACGAGATCCAGGCCCACCAACTCGACCGACTCCACCGAGCGCCGCAGTTGTTCCAGCGTGCCGGGGATCGGTCGCCAGCCGGTCTCCTTCGCGAGCATGTCCGCGTTGATCCGGGCGATACTCCGGTGGTAGGCCCGGTCCATGCCGCGGACCTTCAGCGGCATTCCAGACGGCCGGCGTCGTCGGTGGCGCGCATCCTGCTCGCCGGAGTGGTTGTTGCGCAGCGAGACCCACAGGGCGTTCGCGGTGCCCTGGACGTCCTCGATTCGCTCCTCCCGGATAAGTAGCCACGCCCGCAGGGCAGCCTGGGTGAAGGGCTGTAGCCGGATCGTCTCCAGGATTGGATACGGGTGGGTCTCCCCCTGCGGACGGCGTACCAGCGAGATGGTGGAGAGGTCCTCTGCCAGGGATTCGAGCGTCATCGCGACCAGCTCGCCCGATCGGGCCCGGGTGTCGAGGATTACGCCGTACACGGCGAGAGCCCGGACGCGGTCGGCTTCCGCCATCGGGGTGTCCGCCGGCGATGACAGCTCTCTCGTCATCGCCCGTCGTTGCTTCTGGGCGACCGTGAGCTTCGCCGGCTCCTTGGCCGGCAGAGGGAAGCGGACCGGGGAGCCGACGGCCTTCGCCACGGTGTTCCAGGCCGAGGCCCGGGTCCGCATGCTGTTGACCGTGGCAAGCTTGGGCCGCTTAGGGTCCTTGCCCCGCTCCCGGGTCTCCCCCGAGGCCGCGAGCCTCTCGTAGGTGTGCCAGGTGGGCAGGGTGAGGAGGCCGTTCAGGGAGAGCCGCGCCTCTGGCGGGAAGTCGTCCTTGTCGGCCGCGGCCGCGACGTCCTTGACCACCCACCTCAGGTTGGCCGCCTTCTTCTCCTTGGCGCCCTGGCGGACGATCAGGTCCTCGACGATGTCCGACATCTTCGCTACAGAGGGGTGGGGCAGCTCACTGGCCACGTCAGCAATCTCCAGAAACCCGATGAGCCCGGATAGAAGGCCCTGTGCGAACCAGGGTACTTACACCGGTCTGCCCGTGCGCGAGTTGCAGAACCGCCGACGCGTCGACAGAATCCGGCCGACACGCTGCGGGGAATTGATGCACATCACTCCGCGCGGCGCATAGGATGATCGCCATGACTGCCCCAGGGACACCCATAACGCGCCGACGGCGCGGCCGTCCCCTGGAGTACGTACCTGGGAGCGGCAAGCCTTGGCGTACGACGCTGTCCTTTGACCCGGACAACGCCGAACTGATCGTCAAGATGATCAATGAGATCCACGGCGATCTCTCCGCCGCCTCGGTACTCAACGTCGTGCTCGATCTGATGCGCGATCCGGACCAGACGGGCGGGCCTCTGACCCAGGCGCGTCTTGAGACCGAGCTGCGCAAGCTGACCGAGAGCTGGCCGTCCCCTAAGGACGAAACCGACAACGCGCAGGAGGCTCTGCCGATGACCGGGTAACCGAACCGGGGAGCAGCCTCCAGAAACACGAAAACGCCCCTGCTTGACCGGCAGAGGCCTCCCGTGAACTGCGCTTACTCCCCCGAACCTTCCCCCTAGTACGTGGGATCTCAGCCTCTAAAAACCTACCAGGGCTTCCGCTGAGACCCGCTTCATATCGACATGCAGTGAGACAACCCGCCGGGGACCAAGCCGGTAGGTGGGCTCTTTGTGTCTCTCTCTGACCCGAGAGGACGTTGTCATAGTAGCAACGACCCCCCGGGGCGCTACCCCCTTGACTTTTTCCGGCGTGTCCGGAAGCACGTCCAAGGACGGCGCCCCACTTGATGTATGCCCCCAGAAGTCACATAACGACCACACCCTCGTGCGCTTCCTGACCGAGGTCTCCCCCCGCGCGATGGTGCGGGTCCCCGCATGGGACCCCGCCAAGCAGCGCTGGAACACCTCCGAGTACGGCAAAGAGGTCACGCTCGAGGAAGCCACCGCCATCCCCGGGCGGCCCGTGGCGGTGTACGGCACCCCCACGTTCACGCCCTGGTGGTCCACCCGAGTCGAAGACCACCACTGGACGCTGCTCTACGCCGACCTGGACGCCAAGCACCTGAGCCCCGCCGTCGTCTCCGCGGACGCAGCCGGCATCCAGGCCCTCTTCACCACGCTGGGCATCCCCTTCGTCCCCGCGATCTCCGGCCCCTCACAAGGCCGCCATATCTGGTTCGCCGTCCCCGCCGGCGTCTCCGGCGAGCTCGTACGCCGCTACGCACTGGCCGCCCAGCGCGTCTTCCCCAGCTTCGACCCGAGCCCCCTGCAGAACCTCCGCGGGTGGGGTTGTCTCCGGCCCCTTGGCTCCCCCCACCGCGACGGTGGCCAGTCCGAACTCGACGGCATCGACCTCGACGAGGCGCTCGCCCGCCTGAAGACGGGGACCACCCCGGAGCGCATCGAGCAGCTCGTCCTCTGGCTGGAAGAAGAAGTCGCGCTTCTGCCCGAACCGGAAGGCCGCTCCACCGCCGACCCGGCCCAGGGTCACCCCGAGGCCGCGACCGGCACGGCGAAGTCCGCGAACGGGCTCCCCGCCAGCATCATCGAAAAGCACGGCCAGGACCGCGTGCGCGAACTCGTCCTGGACGAGGCCGGCCACCTCAAGCTGCCCGGCCAGGCGCGGGCCTTCGACTCCCGCGCCCGCGCCGCGCTGGAGTCCCCCCTCGACCCGCTCCACGACGACTACAGCCACAAGCTCTTCCCCGCGCTCCGCGGGATCGTGCGGGCCCGCGGTACGCGGGCGGAGGCATGGAAGATGGCGCAGTCCAAGCTCTACCCGGGCCTGGCCTACCTGACCAGCGTCCGCCAGTCCGGCGGCAGGAAGCGCCGCATCGCGCGGCCCGACAAGGACGCCGCCAAGATCCTCGACAGGCAGTGGATGCTCGCCGCCGAGGTCGAAGCCCGCCGCCCCGCCGGCCACAGCGAGACGGACGACCCCGCCCCCGAGGTCACCGCCGCAGTCTGGGCCCTGTGGGGCTACTTCACTGACCTCGGACCTGCCTTCGCGAACAGCCCCTCCGGGCCCGCCGACACCGCCGTAGCCCTCTTCACCGGCCTTCAGATGCTCGCGGCTGGCAGCCTCGACGTCAGTCTCGGCTGTCGCCGCACCGCTGACGCCACCGGCTTCTGCCACGAAACGAGCAACGTGGCACTCCACCGGCTCGTCGAGCGTCACCAGGTCCTCACCGAACTCGACCTCGACCCCGACTTCGGCAACCGGCGCGTCAGCCTCAACCCCGACTTCCTGGCAAGCATGTCCCCCGCCCCCGAAGAAGCCTCTGACCAGTACGTTTCACCTGAAAACATGGGTCTGACACAAGTCCGGAACGGGCGGGGGGGTGAGGGGGGTTGCTGGGGTGAACCTACCGAGGGTCTGGAGCTGACCCGGGCCGATCTCACCGCTCACGGCACCTGGCTCCTGGACATCCTAGCCAGCGATCTTTTCGCCCACGGCGGTCGGGTAGGGCACCACGGCGCGCGCACCTGGACGATCATCGAGAGCGCACAGGGCCTTCTATCCCTGACCGAACTCATCCAGCAAACTGGATTCGGGAAGCGTACCGTGCTGCGGCACGTGACCGAATTCAGCCGCGCCGGGCTTCTCACCGGAGATGCCGAGCAGGGCTGGGAGCGGACCGGGCGCACCCTCCAGGAGGCCAGCGAGGCATGCGACACCGCAGGCACTCGTGAGGCCCGGGCGGTCCGGCACGTCATGGACCGCATCGTGTGGCAGTGGTGGCGAGGCGAGGTCGACTGGCTGAAGCTGCCGATGAAGGCCAAGCGCCGGGCACCGCGGGCTCCCGCCTACCAGACCAGCCTCCGGCTCGGCAGGCACGTCGCAGAAGGACGCCGCTTCCCCCGGCGGACATGCGGGGCGCCGGACCATTCGGAGGCCGCCCGGTTGCTCGGCGAGGAGATGAGCGACGCCTGAGCCCTCCAGGAGGAGGAAGCGCCAAGGACTCCCCCACCGCCGACGGGTCGCGCTACCGTCATCGGTATGGCCGACACAGCGCACACCAGCGTCGAGATCGACGAGGAGACCGCCGAGCTCGCCCGGCAGAACGCCGCGAGCCGGCACATCGACGTGCCCCAGTACATCGGCGCGCTCGTACGCGACGACGCCGACGTGCACGCCGTCTTCATGTCCGGCGCCAAGGACGTCCTGGACAACTGGGGCGCCACGATCGACGAAGCACTGGGTGAACAGGCCGCGTGAGGCTGACGATCGACCTCTCCTACATCCTCGACGTCGCCCGGGAGGCCGGTCACGGAGACCCGGCGCCGGAGGACTACGGAGTAGCCGTGGCCGCCGTCGAACGGCACAGGGCCGCCCTCGCGGGCCAGGACGTCTACGACGGCACCTTCGCCCGCGCAGCGGCCCTCACGCACACCCTGGGGCGGCTCCGGTGGCTCGAACGCGACAACGTCCGCATCGCCCTCTCTGTCAGTCTGTGGTGATACATCCGATTTTACCGGGTTAACCTGAGAGGGCACGACAGGAGACCCCCACATGACCAACACCACCCCCGCCGCGGCAGACCCTGCCGTCAGGCCCCGGCGCCGCACCTTCACCGCCGAGTAGGGGTCACGCCGACATTCGGCCCGGATTGAACGCTAAGGACTTGATCATGGTCCCGGGCTGCGGTTGTCCGATGCCCGGTCACGATGCCCGTGCGACTGCGGCGATCCGGTCGGCGTAGGCGCGGTACGCCTTGCGTCCGGCCGCGCTGGAGCCGTCCTGGGCGAGGGCGGCGCACTGCCCGAGTGCGGCCTGGTGCAGCGTGAGCGCGGCGGTGACGCGCACCGAGTGGCCCTGGCCCCGGCGGATGGTCCGCCCGCCTCGCAGCGCTTCGCGGATCTGGAGGTCCGGGGTGTCCCGCAGGTGCTCGGCGAGCAGGCCGGGGACGTCGATGGCCGCCGTCTGGTCGACGGGCACCGGTTCCCGGCTGCCGGCGAGGGCCGCGCCGTGCGGGGACGGCCCGGGTTCGCCGGGGACGTCGCGGGCGCCGGCGGCGTCGAGGGCGCGGCGCACGGTCCGCGGCGCGACGCCGTACCGCCGCGCGAGCGCCTTGACGGCGGTGCCCTTGCCGTATGACTCCACCATCTCAGCCGCTTCGCCCTGGCTCAGTGCGGCCGGTCGGCCCAGGGTCTTGCCGGAGGCAGCGGCCGCCGCCACTCCCTCCTTGGTGTTCTCGCTGATCATGTCGCGCTGGAACTCCAGGACCCCGGCGAGCATGGTGACGAACAGTTTGGTCTGCGGGTCCTCCGCCGCGAGGTCGAAGCCGGACCAGGCGCCGGTGGCGATGCGCAGGTGCAGTCCGCGCCGCTGGAGGACTTCGCGGATCTGGATGACGTCCTTGGTCGAGCGGAACAACCTGGCGGCGTCCGCGATGCGCAGGGTGTCGCCGACCGCCGCCTCATCGAGCAGCTGGCGGAACCCGGACCGCTCGACCGCGTAGACGCGGGAGGAGGTGGCCGGGTCCTCGTACACGGGTGCGCCGGACTTGAGCAGACTGTCCAGCGTGTGAAGTTGGCGGGCATTGGTCTGTTTGTCGGTGGAATGACGCATATAGGGGGGCCACCGGAATACGGCCGAAACCTACATTCGAGAGTCTCGGGCGCCGGGTAGAGGCTGGTAGCGACCCGGGTGGGGCGGGGATTCGCGGGCTGGATACCGTGCGCGGTGTCCGGTTGGTGGACTGTTTCGGGGGCATTGGTGGCATCGATCGATCGCACGGCCTATCCGCGTTTCAAGCGGGTGGTGCCGGTGCGTGAGTTGGCGGAGGCGTTCACCCCGACGGTCGACGAGGTGGCGTGGGCCGATGCTCGGACCCAGACCGACGCGCATCGGTTGGCCTTGGTCGTGTTGCTCAAGAGCTACCAGCGGTTGGGGTACTTCCCCAGGCTTCCCGATGTGCCCCCCGCCGTCGTCGACCACGTCCGTGGTGTTCTGGGCGTGGACGGCGATGTGACGGCCGGGCACGAGACGGATCGGACCCTGTGGCGCCATCGGGAGCTGGTGCGCGAGCACCTGGGGGTGAAGCACGAGCCGGCCAGGGCGAAGCGGATCGCGGAGAACGCGATCCGCAAGGCCGTGCAGACGAAGGACAATCCCGCCGACCTGGTCAACGTGGCGCTCGAAGAGCTGATTCGGGCCCGGTGTGAGTTGCCCGGGTACACCACCCTGGACCGGATGGCGGGGAGGATCAGGTCCGAGGTGAACGCGGAGGTGTTCGCCCGGGTCGACGGCCGCCTGGACCACGTCGACCGGGTTCGGTTGGGCCGGTTGTTGCTGGTCGATCCCGCGTCGCGACGCAGCGAGTTCGACCGGCTCAAGAGTGTGGCGAAGGCGCCGTCGTTGGGGAAGTTCAAGGCGAGGGTGGCGTATCTGCGGGACCTGGACGCGTTGGGCGCCACCGAGGTGTGGTTGGAGGGTGTGCCGGCGGCGAAGATCGCGCACTTCGCCGGTGAGGCGCGGGTGACGTACGTGGGTGATCTGCGCAAGGTGGGCGAGGCGAAGCGGCTCACGCTGTTGGTGAGTTTGATCCAGGTGTGTCGTGCGGCCGCGCGTGACGAGGTGGCGACGATGTTCTGCAAGCGGGTGGTGGGTATCCACCGCAAGGGCCGCGAGCAGTTGGAGGAGTTGCGCGAGGCGCATCGCGCGGAGTCCGAGCGCCTGTTGGGGGTGTTCGGTGAGGTGTTATCGGTGGTGCGTGAGGCACTGGCCGCGGCCGGGTCCGACACCGAGGAAGCGGCCGGGGCGGGTGCCTCGGGGGTGTCGGAGACGGTGGTCGGCGAGCACGCGGGGCGGCTGGTGTTGAAGGCGTTGGCCGCCTCGGGTGGGGTGGAGGCGTTGTCGAGCGCGCACGAGGCGGTGTCGGCGCATCACGGCAACAACTACCTCCCGTTGCTGGAGAGGCATTACCGCAGCAGCCGCTCGGTGTTGTTCTCGTTGCTGGACACGATCGATCTGGAGCCGACCAGCGCGGACCGGTCGGTGTTGGACGCGGTGGGGTTCATGCGGGCCAACCGTGCCCGCACGGCCGAGTTCGTGGAGGAGTCGGTCACCGTCGTGCGGGAGGGGCGCGAGGTGGTCCTGACCTTCGACGAGGGCTTCGCGGGGGAGGGGTGGCGCCGGATCCTGCGGGACGCGGGCCGGCCGGGGAAGGTGAACCGGCGGCATCTGGAGGTGTGTGTGTTCTCGTATCTGGCCGCGGAGTTGCGGTCGGGGGACATCGCGGTGACCGGGTCGGATTCCTACGCGAACCTGCACGCGCAGTTGATGTCCTGGTCCGAGTGCGGGCCGTTGGTCGAGCAGTTCTGCGGGCAGGCCGGGATCCCGGTGGAGGCGGGCGCGGCGATCGCGTTCTGGCGCGGCGAACTCACCGCTGTCGCGGCGGGGGTGGACGCGGGCTATCCGGCGAACACCGACCTGGTGCTGGAGCAGGGGCGTCCGCTGCTGCGGCGCCGCAAGGGCGTGGACCGGCGGCCCTCGGCGTTGGCGTTGGAGGCGGCGGTGCACGACCGGTTGCCCGAGCGGGGCCTGCTGGACATCCTGATCCGCACCGCGTACCTGCTGGACTGGCATCGCCACTTCGGGCCGGCGTCGGGGTCGGACCGCAAGATCCGGAACGCGTTGCGGCGCTACGTGTTGACGGTGTTCGCCAACGGGACGCTGTTGGGGCCGGCACAGGTCGCGCGGCACATGCGGGGGCAGGTCAGCGTCCACGAGCTGTCGACCACGGGCAACAAGCACTCGACGCCGGGCAACATCTACGCCGCGTCGACGGACGTGATCAACGCGTTCGCGCGGCTGGACGTGGCCGGGGTGTGGGGGGACGGTAACGTCGTCGCCGCGGACGGGTCACAGATCGAGACGTGGGAGAACAATCTCCTGGCCGAATCCCACATCCGATACGGGGGATACGGCGGTATCGCCTACCGGCACATCTCCGACACATATATCGCGTTGTTCAGTCACTTCATTCCGTGTGGCGTCTGGGAGGCCGTATATATCATCGAGGGTTTGCTCCGCAACGATTCCGACATCGAGCCGGATACGATACACGCGGATACGCAAGGCCAGTCGCTGCCGGTGTTCGGACTTGCCGCGTTGTTGGGGTTCGATCTTTTGCCGCGCATCCGCAACTGGCACGATCTGACGTTCTTCCGCCCCGACCTCGGCACCCGGTACGAACACATCGACGGCCTGTTCGGCGACAACGCGATCGACTGGCGGTTGATCGAAAACCACTGGTCGGACCTGCTGCGGACCGCGATCTCGATCCGGGAGGGGCGCCTGTCGTCGGTGACGCTCCTGCGGCGCCTGGGCAACAACTCCCGCAAGAACCGCCTGTACCGGGCGTTTCGGGAATTGGGGCGGGTCATACGCACGATCACGTTGTTGCGTTATCTGTCGGATCCCCGATTGCGGGAGCAGATCACCGCCATCACCAACCGCACCGAGGCGTTCCACGGTTTCTCCGACTGGTTGATGTTCGGCGGGAAACTCATCGGGAGCAACGATCCCGACCACCACGAGAAGATCATCAAATTCAACGAGCTCCTCGCGAACTGTGTGATCTATTCCAACGCCTGTGACATCACGGCCGCCGCGAACAGGGCGTGATCAAGTTCCCGGGATGGTTGCGTTGTTGGTGATGCCCAGGAGCGGGAGGGCTCGTTGGGGGTTGTCGCGGATGGCTCGGGTGGTTTTGGCCAGGTTGGTTGCTTTCGCTGCTTTGAGGGTGCCGATCGCGAGGTTCCGGAAGACGGCCATCGCCCGGGGTGCGGTGCCGGCGTGAACCGTGGAGGCGTCCTCCCTGAAGGTGACGTCCCTGATGTGGTGGCTGGAGTTCTCGATGGCCCAGTGTCCGCGCAGGTAGGTGGCCAGTTCGGCCGGGGTGGCCTGGTGGGTGTCGAGGCTGGTGACCGCGTAGACGGTCTCCCGGGTCTCCCTCTCTCCGTTCTTCCTGCGGCGGCGGTGGACGCGCAGGGCAAGTTTCGCGTGGGGGAAGGCGATGCCGCCGAGGTTCTCGTTGATTGCGACGGTCTTGACCGAGCGGGACTCGCGGCGGCCGTGTCCGGTGTTGGACGCGGTGTGCTGGATGGGGACGGCCGTCCATCGAACTTCATCCAACTGGGCCCAGACGGTGGGCTGGTTGGTCTTGATGACGGCGATGTAGTGCGCTTGCTTGGTCTCGACGAGCCAGGTGACGTTGGCTTTCACCGAGTGCAGCGCATCGAAGGTGATCACGTTACCTTGCAGGTCGAGGGGCGCCAGGAGGGGCTTGAAGTGTGTGGTCTCGTTGGTCTTGCGTCCGATCTCGGCCTGGGCGAGCGTGAGGGGCCGCTCGTGAGTGACGGCGGACAGCAGATGCCGGCGGGGCTGTTCGAGCCGGGCCGATCCGCGCAGGGCCTTGCCGTCGACCGCGATCGCGCGCCGCTTCGGGCGGCCTGGCTCCTTCCCGTTCACCGGGGCCGTCTCACGGTGCCGCTGAGCCAGCCAGGCGCCGACGGACGCGTCCAGCGCGTCGCCGTCGAGACGTCCCAGAACCCTGCCGATCGCCGAGCGGGAGGGGGCGTGTCGCCACCGCATCAGGTGACGGCGTACGCCCAGCTGTTGCAATACCCCGATGTCTGCTCGTGCTCCCCACTCGGCGAGTTCGTCGATGCTCCTGGCCCCCGACACCGCCGCGGCCGCACAGATCAGCAGGATCGACGCCAGTGAGTACCAGCGGCCCCGCCGCGAGCGCGGATCGGGTACCGCCTCCAGGAACGGGCGCAGATCGGTGACGTCATCGGGCCCGAGCGGACCCAGCTTCGTCAGCACGGCAGGAATCAGGGAAGATGGCACAGCGGACACGGGAACCCTCATGATCATTTGGCTTCGACACCACAATGATCACGAACCCCGTGTCCGCACTGCTATCCACCCCAACCCGACCACTCACGTGTCCCCGGAACTTGCGCAAGCCCTGCGCCGCGAACGCGTTGGCCGGCGAGGGGTATCCCGTGGATCTCGACGACCTGGCCACGATCTCCCCGTACATCACGCACACGATCCGCCGGTTCGGGGACTTCGACCTCGACCTGTCCCCGCCCGAGCGCGAACCCGCGACCCGTCTCGATCTCGTCCCCGACGTCCTGTTCGCCCCGGGCGGGGTGTGACCGCACGCCGGAGGGGCCCGGCCGGTGGGGTCTGCGCGGGCCGGGCGTCCCGGGGGCCCGCGCCGGCCGCGCGGGGTGTCCCGTTTCTAGCCGATGGCGGGCGGGTCGAATTCGCCGTTTCTGGCGCCGTCGAGGAAGCAGGCCCATTCGTGGGCGTCGAACACGAACGGCGGGCGGTCGGATTTGGTGTCGCGGAGCCCGACGTGGCCGTCCGCCAGGTGTGCGATCTCCACGCATCCGGTGCCGCTCTGGCTGGCGCGGGCCTTGAACCAGTGGGCTCCTTCGTGGTCCGGCTGGTTCGTGTTCGGCTGGTGGGTCACGGTTGCTCCTTGGCGCTTGCTGTGGCGGTGATCAGTGCGGCGGATTCGTCGGCGGGCAGGGCTTGGGCCCGCAGGTGGTTGAAGACGCTTTGGTGCTGACGTACCTGTGGGGGGCGTTCGACGTAGATGTTCCCGGTGGGGCTGTCGACGTAGAGGATGTCGGGGTCGCCGCTGCCGAGTTCGACGATGGAGAAGGGGCCGGCCATGCCGGCGTGGGCGCCGCGGGTGAAGGGCACGACCTGGATGGTGACGTTGGTGGCCTCGCCCGCGGCGACGAGGTGTTCGAGTTGGGCGCGCATCACGGCGACCCCGCCGACGCGGCGGTGCAGCGCGGCCTCGTCGAGGATCGCCCACAGGGTGAGCGGCGCGGTTCGGGCGAGCAGTCGTTGGCGGGTCATCCGCAGTTCGACGAGTTTGTCGATCATGTCGGGGGTGTCGTCGGGGCGGACGGCGCGCAGCAGTGCGCGGGCGTAGTCCCGGGTCTGGAGGAGGCCGTGGACGATGGAGTTGTCGTAGGCGTAGACGGCTGCCGCGTCGGCCTCCAGGTCGACGTAGGTCTCGAAGCCCGCGGGCAGGACGTCCTCGTAGTCGGCGAGCCAGGACTTCTGTTTGCCTTCGCGGGCGATGGTCAGCAGGAGTTCGCGTTGGCGGGTGTCGAGGAGTCCGTACAGGTCGAGCATGACGCGCACGTCGAGGAGGCGGGCGCCTTGGCGGCCGTTCTCGATCCGGCTGATCTTGGGGTGCGAGCAGGAGAGGTGGTCGGCGACTTGTTCGATGGTCAGGCCGGCGGCTTCGCGCAGGCGGCGCAGTTCGCTGCCGAGCCTGCGTCGGCGGACGGTGGGGCTCAGACCGGGCATGGCGCTGTCTCCTCCCGTGGGGGCTCCTGAAGTGTGTCGGGTGTATGTACGTCTTGGCGAGCACATCCCGGCGGTTCCACGCGCGTTGGTCCGATTCGCGGGCGAATACGTGTTTCCCGAAATTGCACGTCGCTGATGTATGTACATCGCGTCTGCGTGCGGCCTACCGTGGCGATGTCACCTTCCGTGGTCGAACCCGTACGGAAATGATCTTTCGTGGGTGGGGCTCGGCCGCGCGGGGTGGCGCGCCGCACGCGGATCCCGACGGGGGACGTGCCCCCGCGATCCCCCTCCGTGCGTCGCGTGTCCGGTTCCGCCGTACCGCTCGCGCCGATCCACCAGGGCTCCGCACGCGTCGCGTCGTGCCCGCCCCCGGAGTTCGCCGGCGCGTGTCATGGCCGAGAGGGGAAGCATCGTGAGGCTCCCGTACGTCGTGCACGACCTGGACCAGGACCTGGTCCGGCGGTGGCGGACCTGCCATCGCGAACGTCTGGATCGGCCCCGGGACGTCGAGGAGGGGTTGTGGCGGCGCACGCAGGAGGAGGCGAACGCGGACCAGTCGCTGTGGCGGGGCCCGGGCGACGCGCGCCGCCGGATCCTGCACTACCGCTACCGCTTCGCGCTGGACCACGCCAGCCACGCGCCGCGGCTGACGCTGGCCGAGTTCTACCTGGCGTCGTCGGTGGCCTACCCGGACCACGAGTCGGCCGCGCACCGCGATCACGTGACGCGGGCCCTGACCGACGGCGGATGGCGCGCCGACGGCGGTGTGTGGTCGCGGGGCGATCTGCGGTGTGTGGTGACGGGGCATCGCCGGCACCCGCAGGACGAACGCGCGGGGCGCCGGTTGCCGTGCGGCTACCGGGCGTTGGACGTGGTGGTGACCTCCGCCGGATACGTCCCGCCGGCGGCGAGCGTGGATCTGCCGTGGGACGTCCTGGCCGGCGGGATGCGGGTCAAGGATCGGCGGGAGCACCCGGTGGAGGTCGCGGACCTGTCGACGCTGGAGCGGTATCTGCCGTTCCAGGTGGAGATCGGCTGCGGGATGTCCGTCGAGGCCGACATCCCGGCGTTGCACCGGTTGCACGAGGTGTACCGGGTCACCGACCGGGAGAAGAACACGTTCGTCCTGGACCCGGACTCCGACGATTTTTTGCGTGACCTCCTGGCGTCGCCGGAGGCGAAGATGCCGGAGTTGGTGGAGATGTTCCGCGCGTGTTTCCTCGCCGAGCCGACGCCGGGGCACGCCGCGTTGTGCGCGTTGAGCGACGCCGGGCACCTGGTGGGCCCGGTGATCACGAACAACTTCGACGGTCTGGCCGCGCGGGTGGGGCTGGCCGAGTGCTACGTGCGGCGCTACGACCAGAAGGTGCCGCCGGTCCCGTTCCTCCCGCAGGCCCGGGCCCTGTTGGTGGTGGGTAGCCACGCCGACCGGCGCAAGGTCCAGGCCCGCGCCCGTCGGCGCGGGATGGCGGTGTTCTTCCTCGACCCCGAGGGCTTTCGCGAGGACGGCGTGTTCCGGCCCTACCCGATCGAGGGCGCCCGCGACGGGGACCTGCTGTGCCGGCGCGCGGCGGCCCCGGTCCTGACCGAGTTCGCCGCCCGCGTCGGGGCCGCGCCGCTGCGGGCGACGGCGTGAACGGCCGAGACGCCGGCCCGGGCGGGGCCCGGCTGCGGCGGGTGGGCGACCTGGTGTTCGAGGAGGTCGAGGAGCCCGTTTTCGAGCGGGCCGACCGCGAGGGGATCGCCCGGTTCTGGGACACCTGCGCGGCGGCGAACCCGCACCTGTTCGACGGCGCGATCGTCGCCGCCCGCGAGGTGACGACCCGGGGCCCGGTGTGCCGGATCACCTGGTACCGGGCCCGCTACGCGCACTACCTGTGGCGGCACGCGCCCGGGGACGCCGCGGGGCGGCCGTTCGCGCGCGCGTTGTACGCGTCGGTGCTGGCCCGTACCCCGGACGGGCAGATCGTGCTGGGGCGGATGGCCGAGCACACCAGCACCCCGGGCCGCGTCCAGTTGCCCGGCGGCAACGTGGAACCCCCGCCAGCCGGGCACCCGGTCACCGACGCCATGGTGCGCGGACACGCGATGTGCGAACTCCTGGAGGAAACCGGCCTGTTGCTGCCCCTGGAAGCGGCCGAGGTGTGGGCCGTCAAGGACGAGGGCGCGTTCGGCGACGTGGGCGTGATCGTGCGCGTCGACGCCCCGAACCGCACCGACGTGTGGAGCGTCTTCGACCGCCACCACGACCTGTTGGCCGCCGCCGGCCGACTGCCGGAACTGACCTCCCTGATCGCCGTGCGCGCCGACGACCGGCCCGCCGGCGACACCCCCGCGTCGGGACTGGAGCCGTACGTGGACTACGTGCCGGCCCTGCTGCGGACCGCGTTGGGCACGGGCGGTGTGACCGTGCGCGAATGGCCGCCACCACGAGGCGAGGAGAACCGTGATGTACGACGTTGAGCCCGAACTGATCTGGTGGAACGGGGCGGTGGTCCCCTGGGACCGTGCCCGCGTGCACGTCACCTCCGAGACCGCGATGCGCGGCCTGAACGTGTTCGAGGGCGTGCGCGGCTACTGGCGCCCGGACACCGGGCGCCACGCGGTGATCGCGCTGACCGCGCACCTGGAACGGCTGACCGCCTCCGCCGACCTGCTCCACATCCCCCGCGAGAGCGACCTCGTCGAGCGCCTGCGTACGGGCGTCGCCGATCTCCTCAAGGCGCTCGACCCGCGCGCGGACGTGTACCTGCGGCCGACCCTGTACGTGGACACCGGCCGCTACACCGCCGCGGCGAGCACGGTGACCACCGGCGCCTTCGTCGCCTGCCACCGCGTCGACCCGCGCCCCGAGGCGCCGCTGCGATGCGTCGTCAGCACCTGGCGGCGCGTCCCCGAACCCGCCCTGCCCGCCCTGGCCAAGACCGGCGCCGCGTACACCGCGTTCCGCCTCGCACGGCTGGAGGCCCTGGCCGCGGGGGCGGACGAGGCGATCCTGCTCAACACGCACGACAAGGTCGCCGAGACGCCCGGGGCTGCGGTGTTCGCCGTGCGCCGCGGCGCGCTGGTGACGCCGCCGCTCGCGGACGGCGTCCTGGACAGCCTCACCCGGGCGACCGTGATCCGCCTCGCCGAGGACGCGGGCCTGCGCGTCGACGAGCGGTCGCTGACTCGCTCGGAGCTGTACACCGCCGACGAGGTCTTCGTCGCCGGCACCCTCGACGAGATCCGCCCGATCGGCTCGATCGACGGCCACGTCCCCCGCGATCGCGCCGCGGCCGTGGGCAGCGGCCTGCGGGCCGCGTACCTGGCCATGTGTGCGGGCGTCCGGCCGCCGCCGGACGCGGCGTTCGCGGAGATGCTCCCGTGAGCGCGATGCCGGGCGGGTGCCCGAAGGCGATGTTGTTCGACGTCGGCATGACGTTCATCCACCCCAGCGGCACGGTCATGGTCGAGGAACTCGACCGCCTGGGCGCCGCGGCCGGCATCACGGCGGACGACGCCGCCGCCGCGCTGGTCGGCGCCGCCGAGGCCCACCACCTGGACTTCCCGCGCGGACTCGCCCGCGCCGAGAAGGTCGGCCTCGTGTGGGGCGCCCTGCTCGGGATCGCCCCCGAGACGGGCATGGCGGCGTGGACGGCGTGCGCGGTCCGCCCGGACCTGTACCGCGACCTGGACCCCGACGCCGTCCCCGTCCTGCGGGAACTACGCACGCGCGGAATGCGACTGGCGGCGGTCTCCAACTCCGACGGCACGCTGAGGGCCGAACTCGCCGCGTTCGACCTGCTCGGCCTCTTCGACGTCGTCGTGGACTCCACGGCGGTGGGCTGCGAGAAACCCGACCCGCGGATCGTCGACATCGCCCTGGCGCGGTTGTGCTGCCCGCCCGGGCGGGCGTGGTTCGTCGGCGACGGCCTCATCAACGACATGTTCGGCGCCCGGACCGCCGGCATCACCACGACGGTCCTGTACGACCGCCACCGCGTCCACCGCGCGCTGCCGGTGCCCACCGTCACCGCGCTCGCGCAACTCCTCGACCTCCTCCCGGCGCCCGCCGAACCGACCTGACCCGGTGTCACGCAGGAAAGGCGTACGCATGCGCATCTGCCTGATCAGCACCACCTACCGGCCCCGCACCGGCGGCCTGGAGACGCACATCGCCACGTTGTCCCGGGCGCTGGTCGCGCGCGGGCACCACGTCACCGTCCTGACCAACCGCGACACCGTCGACCAGCCGGTGCGCGCGAACGACCACGGGGTCCGCGTGCTGCGGGCCGGCGCGCTGCTGCGCGACCTCAACCAGCCGCAGACGGTGCCGTGGGAGGCCGCGATGTTCGGCCTCCTCGGCGACGTCGAAGACCTCCTCGCCGACGAGGCGTTCGACGTGATCCACACGCACACCCAGGCCGCGCTGCTGCTGGCCGCGCTGTCCGGGCTGGAGTACCGCGCACCGATCGTGGCGTCCTTCCACGAGACCGAACCCGAAACGGACCCGTGCGGCGAAGCCCGATCCCGGTTCGTGCTGGAGCGCTCGGCCCCGACCCTGGTCCTGGCCGGCAGCGCGGCGTTCGCCGCCCAGGCCGCCGCCTTCGGCGTACCCGCGGACCGGATCCGCGTCGTCCACCACGGCCTGCCCCGACCCCGCCCACACCCCACGCGCAAGGAGGCGCGCCACCGGCTCGCCGAGACGGCCGGCGTCCCCGCGGACGGGGTGTTGATCACACTGGTCGGCCGGTTCAAGGCCCGCAAGGGACAGGAGCGTCTGCTCGCCGCCCATCGGCGCATGACCGCCCGCGACCGCACCCGCCTGCTGCTGATCGGCTCGTGCAACAGCGCCGACACCGACTACCTGGACCACGTGCGTACCGAGGTGACCCGGTGCGGGGCCGACGAGAGGGTGAGCATCCTGGACGGGTGCCCGGATCGGGTGCGCGACCTGGCGTGGGCCGCCACCGACATCGCCACCCAACCCAGCACCCGCGAAGGGCTGGGCCTGGCCTGCGTCGAGGCCATGCTCGCCTCCGTCCCCGTCGTCGCCTCCGACATCGACGGACTGCGCGAGGTGGTCACCCCCGACACCGGCCTGCTCGTCGACACCGCAGACCACACCGCGTACGCGCGGGCCCTGGACTTCCTCGCGGACCGGCCCGAGGAACGCGAGCGGCTCGGCGCCGCCGGAGCGGCCCGGGCCCGGGATGTCTTCGGCCAGGAGCGTGCCGCGATCGCGACCCTGGCCGTCTACGCCGAGGCGATCCGCGCCACCGCGGACCACGCGTGGGAAGGGGCGTGTCCGTGAACGCGGCCGTCCGGCCCACGCTCGGCGTCTACGGGCCCCGGCCCGGGACCGCGAGCGGCGTCGCCCGCTACATCACCGCGTCGCTGCCCCACCTGGCCGCGCACTTCACCGTCACCCACGCGAACACGCACCCGCCCGACGCGTTCGACCACGTGCTCTACCACCTGGGGAACAACGCCCTGCACCACGACGCGTTCCACGCCCTCCACCACCGCCCCGGGCCCGTCCTGCTGCACGAGTACAACAACCTGAACTACTACTACCAAGCGTGGGACCGCCTCCCCGACGCCGTCCGCGAAAAGGTCCTCGCCCTGATCGGGCGGTGCGTGGGACGTCGGCTGCGCGACCGCGCCGACCTGGAGCGATACCTCGGCGTCCATCCCGACGTCGACCGTTACAGCCTCGACGCGCGGATCGAGGGCCTGGCCGTGGCCGCAGCGACGCTGGTCCTGGTCCACGCGCCGGCAGCCGCCCGCGTCCTGCGCGAACGCCACCCGCACACGCCCGTCGTCACCCTGCCGTTCCCCGTCTCGCCCGTCCCGGCCGGCGACCCGGCCGCGATCCGCGAGCGACTCGGCATCCCCCGGGGCGCGTTCGTCTTCGCGACGTTCGGGTTCATCGGCGAGTACAAGCGCGTCGACCGCATCCTCACCGCCTGGCAACGCTGGCACGACCGACCGGCCGACGCGCGGCTCCTGCTCGCCGGGCAACGCCAATACGACCTCGCCCTACCGGCCGACCCGTCGGTCCTGCACACCGGATACCTGCCCGACGACGACTTCGACGCCCTCGTTGCGGCCGCCGATTGCGGCATCCAACTGCGGCACCCCTGGCTCGGCGAAACCTCCGGCCCCACCAGCGCGCTCCTCGCACACCACCGCCCGGTCATCCTCGGCGACACCCTCGGCACCCTCGACACCCCGGCCGGTGCCGGCCGGCGCGATGTCATCGTCGTCCCGGCCGGCACCGGCGAGATCGACGCGCTCGTCCGCGCCATGCGCGTCCAGTACGCCCGCCCCCGCCGGCCGGCCCGCTTCGACGACGCGTGGTCCTGGGACCGGTGGACCGACGCCGTCGTCCCCGCTCTGGCGAGCCGACCCCGCGAGCACACCGCATGACCGGGCCCGGCACCGATCCCGCCCTCGCCGCGACCGGGACCCGGTCCGCGATCGGACCGGACGCGGCCGAGATCCTGCGCGACGCGGTGCGACGCGCGGGCATCCGCCTCCTGTCCACCCGGCCCGGGCACGCCGGCGGAGCGGCCCACTCGCTCCGGGCGCGGCGCAAGCCCGACGGCTCCTGGGTCACCCGCGCCGACCACGACAGCGAACACATCATCACCACCGCGCTGGCCCGCGCGATCCCCGGCGCGCGGATCGTCAGCGAGGAGGACGCGGCCTCCCACACCCGCACCGGCCGCACCCTGTGGTTCGTCGACCCCCTCGACGGCACCCGCCAATACCTGCACGGATCACCGGACTTCGCGATCCTGATCAGCGCCGTCGCCGACGGCCGCCCCGTCTACTCCATCGCCCACTTCCCCGCCCAGGACATCCTCGCCGTCGCCGACACCGACCGGGCCACGTTCCCCAGGCCCACGCGCGCGGCACCGCCGAACCGGCCCCCGGTCCACGCGGTGTACTGCGACCCGCCCGGACTGCGCGAGGCACTGCCCCCCGGCACCGAACTGCTGATCGACGCCCACGAGTCCACCCGCGTCCTGGTCGACGTCGCCCGCGGCCACGCCGCCGGCGCGATCGTCCTGATGTGCGGACACCTCGCCTGGGACGTCGCCGCGCCCATGCACCTGATCACCGCGACCGGCGGACACATCACCGACGAACACGGCGCCGACGTACTCCTCACCGGCCCACGCGTGCCCGCGCGCCACCTCGTCGCGGCCCGGGCCCCCGGCCTGCACCGCCTCCTGCTGCGCGCGCTCACCGGCGCCGTGCCCACGCCCCGGAAAGGATCCTGACGTGCCCCTGCCACCGCAGGCCCCCCACGACTGGGCGGACCGCTTCTTCGACGACGGCTTCGAGACCACCTTCGGTCTCCTCGGCAAGTACGACACCACCGAACGCGACCTCGACGACCTCCTGGCGCTCCTCGAACCCGCGCCCGGAGCCCGCGTGCTCGACGTCCCGTGCGGCTTCGGCCGCCACACCGCCCACCTGGCGGCGCGCGGATTCCACGTCACCGGCGTCGACAACTCCCCGACCCAACTCGCCCACGCCCGCCGCGACTGCCCACCCACCACGACACTCGTCCTCGCGGACATGCGCCGGCCCCCGCCCGGCCCGTTCGACCTGGTGGTGAACCTGTGGACCAGCTTCGGCTACCTCGACACCCCCGACGACGACCTCGCGGCCCTCACCGCCTGGCACGACGCGCTCGCCCCCGGCGGGCGCCTGGTCATGGAACTCACCACACGGGAACGCGCCGAACACGAGAACCGCCACGACGGCGAGGCGACCAGCACCAAACACGCGGTCCACGGCGGCGTCACCGAGGACGCCCGCTACGACTGGACCACCGGCCTCGCCCACGTGCGCTACACCCGCCCCGGCTGGTCCCGCACCTGCCGCACCCGCATGTACTCCCGCCCCCGCCTGCGGGCCGTCCTCGAAACCGCCGGGTTCACCGACATCCGCCTCGCGGGTGACTTTCGGGGAAACCCCGTGACACCGGCGAACCGAACCGTCATCGTCGCCACGACATCCACCACCGACCCCCGGGAACCCAACCGATGATCTCCCGCCGCGACGCCACCGGCATCCCCGCCGACACCGAACACGACCTCCTCTCCGCCCACGGCCTCACCCGCCTCGACCTGATCGGCGAAGGCACCGAGGCCAAGGTCTACGCCCTCGACGAGGCGCGGGTCCTCAAGATCTACGCCGACCCCGAACAGGCCGGCGCGCTGCACACCCTGCGCGACTTCTACGACCGCCTCGACACTGCGGCCCTGCCCTACCTGCTCCCGCGCATCCACGACATCAGCGTCCACGGCGACCTGGTCGCCGTCGTCGAACGCCGCATCGACGGCGTCCCCATGGAGCAATACGCCGGCCCCGACGCCCGCGACGTCGAAGAGCTGTACCTGAACACCGTCACCGCCCTCGCGAACGTGCGACTCGACCCGCCGCTCGGCCGACACATGCTGCTCGCCCCCGACCGACCCGCCGGCGACCCCGAGCCCGACGACTGGCACGCCTTCCTCACCGAGCTCATCACCCGCCGGCTCCCCACCGTCCTGCCGCTCCTGCGACACGACGTCCCCGACGTCGACCACCGCGTCCGCGAACTCCTCGCCGCGTTCGAGCGCCCCTACTCCGGGCCCGTCGGCGTCGTCCACGGCGACCTGTACCCCGGCAACATCCTCATGACCGACCGCCACACCGTCAGCGGGATCATCGACTTCGGCACCTTCACCATGACCGGCGACCCCCTCTACGACCTCGCCGGCGCCTGCGGCTTCTACCGCATGTACCAGCACGACCACACCGCCGCCCGCGAACGCCTCCTCGACCGCGCCGCCGACACCCTCGCCCCGGACCGCCGCCCCGCCCTGACCGCCTACCTGCACACCGGCGCACTGCTCTCCTGCGACCTCTACCCCCGGGACGACGTTCCCCTGCGCGACACCGGCCACTACCGATGGGCCGCGGACATCCTCACGAACACCCCTCCCCGCCCGGCCGGGCACTGACGTCCCCCACCGGGGCCCGCGTGCGTCGACGGATGCGCTCTGGCGGCGCCGCTTCGCCGCCGGCACCCTCTCGGTTCGGGCGTACGGTGAAGGTATGGTCGGCCGCGTCGTCCGCCGAT
The DNA here is from genome assembly GCF_057291755.1 of Kitasatospora sp. UYEF31. Classification (NCBI taxonomy): domain Bacteria; kingdom Bacillati; phylum Actinomycetota; class Actinomycetes; order Kitasatosporales; family Streptomycetaceae; genus Kitasatospora; species Kitasatospora sp. UYEF31. The sequence continues at coordinate 1,494 of NZ_JBXAWK010000079.1, read as the reverse complement.
GCCGCCGCTGCCGCGAGCCGCTGAAGGCGACCGCCCGCAGCGACACCTTGTTCTGCTCTCCGGCGTGCGCCCAGGCAGAGCGCAGGTGGCGGCGGCGCTTCGGCGAGAGCGTCGAGATCGGCTTCTTCATGATCTCCGAGGGCCGCGATGCGCTGGCGGTGCGGTGCCCGGTATGCGGGAAGCGGTTCATTCCCGGGAGGGGGCACCGCAGGGACGCGATCTTCGACCGAAGCGCCTGCCGTCAGGCCGCCTATCGGGCCCGACGGGCACAGCAGCCCCCACGCGAAGCCGTAACGCCGATCCCGGACGTGGAGCCTGTACGGAGGGGCTACAAGCCGCCGACCGGCATGAATGCGTCCCGCTTCGTGGCGGACACCAAGGACGTCAGGAAGTGACCGCAATCATCCCCGAGCCGGGCGGCCGGATCGCCGCCGGGGCGACAACCGGGCGGTGCCGGACCGCCGGTGGATCCACCCGGTCGCGCTGCCCCCGGCCGGCGGTGCCCGACACCCGCGTCAGGGTGTCCGTGTGACCGCGGCGATTCGGTCGGCGTAGGCGCGGTATGCCTTGCGCCCGGCCGGGGAGCCGTCGCCGGCGAGGGCGGCGCACTGCCTCAGCGCGGCTTGGTGGAGCGCGAGCGGGGCGGTGACGCGCACCGAGTGGCCCTGTCCCCGGCGGATGGTCCGGCCGCTGTGCAGTGCTTCGCGGACGCCGGCGTCCGGGGTCTCCCGCAGGTGGTCGGCGAGCAGGCCGGGCAGGTCGAGGACCACAGTGGTGCAGGGCTCGGGCCCTTGTTGCTCGACGTCGGCGGTACCGTCCCGCGGCTCGGGAGCGTCGGGGAGGTCGCGGGCGCCGGCGGCGTCCAGGGCCCGGCGGATCGTCTTGGGCGCGACGCCGTACCGCCGTGCCAGCGCCTTGACCGCGGCGCCTTCCCGGTACGCGTCGACGACCTCGGCCGTCTTGTCCTCGTCCAGAGCCGCCGGGCGGCCGAGGATCTTGCCGGAGGCTTCGGCTGCGGCCACGCCCTCCTTGGTGTTCTCCGAGATCATGTCGCGCTGGAACTCCAGGACCCCGGCGAGCATCGTGACGAACAGCTTGGTCTGCGGATCGTCGGCCGCCAGGTCGAAGCCGGACCACGCGCCGGTCGCGATGTGCAGGTGCAACCCGCGCCGTTGGAGGACTTCCCGGATCTGGATGACGTCCTTGGTCGAACGGAACAACCGCGCGGCATCCGCGACGCGGATGGTGTCGCCGACGGCCGCCTCGTCGAGCAGCGCGCGGAACCCGGATCGGTCGATCGCGTAGATGCGGGACGACGTGGCCGGGTCCTCGTACGCGGGGGCGCCGGACTTGAGAAGACTGTCCAGAGCATGGAGTTGGCGGGCATTGGTCTGTTTATGAGGGTCGGAGGACATACGCGCGAAACCCGCCACTGAGCCAGCGTGAGCGGAGGTTTGTCCGTTTCGGTGACTACGTGGGGTGACGTTCCCGACC
>NZ_JBXAWK010000078.1:0-23809 GCF_057291755.1 Kitasatospora sp. UYEF31 | reverse complement strand
GAAGACAGGATGGGTGAGGGCCGCGCGGGCCCAGTTGATCGTCACACATCACAAGCTCGCGCGGCTCTTGTCGTTGGCGCAGGAAAACGCCTCAATCGTTATTCAGACCCAGGTCGTAAGCGGCGATCCAGTTCCGCCAGGGGAAATCCGTCCGCGGCGTTCCGGTGCCCTTCGTAGACAGTCGCCTCGATCCCCGCGTTGATGCCGGATGCGACTGCTCGGGGTCAGGAGGCCGGGGCGTGGTGGTCCAGCAAGCGGGTGAGCAACCGCGCGAACTGGTCGCGTTCGGCCGGACTCAGCGGCGCGAGCAGTTCGTCGTGGAGGTCGTCCAGGACCTTGTCGAGGCTGCGTAGGTGACGGCGGCCTTTGGCGGAGATCGTGATGATGTTGCGGCGCCGGTCGTCGGGATCCGGTGCCCGCTCGATGAGGTCACGCTCGACCAGTTCGTTGAGCACGCCGACCATGTCGCTGCGGTAGATGCCGGTGCGCCCGCTCAGCGCCGCTTGGCTGCCCGGCCCGAAATCCTGCAGGGAGGCGAGCGCGGCGTAGTGCCACTTGCGGGCGTCGGCCTGGGCCAGCCCCGCGGTTATCAGCCGGTCCGACCGCACGGACAACTGCGACAACAGCCGGCTCGTCCGTCGGCGCAGCCTGTCGGGTGTCTTGAGCGCGCCGTCGTCGGGCACGTCCGCGGCTTCGGTTCTGATCATGGCGCCAATCCTGCCCATTGCGTTAGTCCAACTAACGATATACGTTCACTCGCACCGAGAACGTTAGTGCAACAAACAGTGCGGCAAACGTTGATCGAGTGAACTCCAAGGAAGGAAGACCTTGCCCACCAAGATGCTGTGGATTCCCACCGGGGACGGCCAGGCCGACGCTTTCGCCGCCTTCCCCGACGGCGGCGGGCGGCGCCTGGGCGATGCGCACCGCAGCGGCCCACCCCGACCAGGTGGCGGCCGTCGCCGTGTTCCACCCCGGCTTCCTGGTCACCGACGCGCCCGACAGTCCGCACCGTCTCTTCCCCGGGCTCACCGCCCAGGTCCACCTCGGCCTGTCCGAAAACGACATGTCGCCCGAGACCGTCAGTGAGCTCAACCAGGCCCTGGACGCCGCAGGTGTCGGCTACACCACCGAGATCTACCCCGGCACCGTCCACGGCTTCACCATGTCCGACACCGACGCCTTCAACCCCTCCGGTCTGCAGCGGCACTGGGACCGGCTGCTCCCCCTCCTCGACCGCACCCTGGCCGACAGCTGAGGCGCCGACGCGGAAGCCAAGCTGAAAATACCCGGCTCCGGAGCCCTCAGCTCACCGGCCGGCCGCAAAGCAGCGGCCGAGACCCGGTGGCCGTGGTCAGGCGTTCACTGCCGCCGCATTTGCCATGCCGCGGTCTTCTCCCCCGAGGTCGCCTGCCCCAGCTGTGACAATGCCGGCCCCGTGCCCGCCGCACGGGCCGCGCTCGCTGCCGGTGGCCGCCGCCGGCTGACACTGGCCGAGTGCGGTCGCTGAAGAAGCGCAGCCCTGCGGCAGCGGGCCGACAAGAAGTGGGGTAACGGGTTCCGGTGCGCGCACTTTCGGGTGCGGATTCGGAATCTCCGGACGGTGACCTCCAAGATATGAAACGGTCTCGTTGCAGAATGTGACAGCCCGGACCTGTCGAGGAGTCAGGATGTCGAAACCAAACCCGGCCTCCGCGCAGAGTGCGGCCCCGCCGCGCTCCGCTGGGCTGTGGGGCGTCCGCATCGTCGCCCAGGCTCCAGCCCGAACCACAGATGCCGACCACCCCCCGGCCGGCGCACACCAGCAGTCCCGGCCGCGGCCTCGTCCGCAGGACCCCGTGCCGACCGTGCGGCTTCCCGAGCGCGTCAAGCCCGCGGCGGGCACGAACTCCGGTGCCCTGACAGCCTCGCAGGCACTCGACGCCCGGCAGCTGATGGACCTGATCGCCGCGCGCGCCCCCGCCGGACCCGGGCCGCAGGGCAGGATCCTCGCCTGGATGTGCGCGGTCCGCGCAGCCCGCACGGGAACCGCCAGGCTCGGCCCGCAGGACCTCGGCGGCCTGCGCCTGGACGACCCCCGGACGACCCTGGACGCGTTGGTCGCCTCGGGCTGGCTGGGTGCCGACGTCGAAGCGCTTCTCGCGGCCGACCCGAAGGACCCGGGCAGCGTCACCGTGCCCGATTTCGCCGACAATCCGCTGCGGTTGGGCAAACAGCCCCGTACGCGGATCTCGGGGTGGGGTTCGAAGGCCCTCGGGCACAAGAAGCTGCGCAAACAGCCTGCGGAGGTGCGCCTCGCGGCGCTGTATCTCGCGGCGCACGCCGAACCGGGCGGCCGGATCGACGTCCCCGCCGGTGCGCTGGCCGCGTTCTGCGCGCTCCCTGAACCGGCTGAAGGACCAACCGCAATCGTGTCCGTCCTCGCGGACACGGGGTTCCTCACCGACGGTGCCACGGTCGAAGACGGGCGCGTACGGGTTCACCTGGGCGAAAGCGCCCAGCAGTTGGCGCCGCTCAAAGCTCCTCCTGCCGGTGGTGCGGCAAAACCGCCGTCGGCACTGCCGGCCGGGCAGTCCACCCAGCTCCGGGCCACCGACCCGCACCGGACCAGGGTCTGGCATACGGGCATGCCCACTACGCAGGCGGAGCGGGCCGAGCGGCTGGTGCAGGACCGGGGCTGGTCGATCTGCGAACGCGTCGAGCATTTCCGTACGCTCTATGGTCGATTTCCGTCCCGGGACGAACTCGCGCTGACCCTCGGCTGGCAACACGGCACTCCGGTCTCCGAGGCACTGCGTCTGCTGGCGGACCAGGGCTGGCTGGTGACGGAAGCGGACACCGGGCGCTACACCCCCGGCCCGCTCTTCACCGACTCCGCCGGGGCGGAACCCGCCCCGGAAAGCCCAAGACCGTGACAGCGGAGGCGCCTACTGGTGGGGCTCCCCGGCCTGTCCTGAGCACAGTGAACGAGCGGCAGCGGGACTGACACACACTCAGGACGGCCAGTGCTCCAGTGCGACGTGCAGCGCGTCGACGGCCCGCTCCCAGGACGCCTGGACGGCGCGCGGGTGCCCGAACCCGCCACTGACTTCGAGGCTGATGTAACCGTGGAAGGTGCTGCGCAGCAGGCGCACCGCGTCGGTGAGGTCCGGCTCGTCCAGCCCGTAGGCGCGCAGCATCGCGTAGGTGATCTCGGCGGTGCGGTGGTAGGCGGCGGACTCGGCGGTGACGGTGGGGTCGAGCTGGATGTGGGTCGATGCGTAGCGGCCCGGGTGGTTCAGCGCGTAAGTCCGGTAGGCGTTGGCGAACGCGGTCAGGGCGTCCTTGCCTGACCGGCCGGCGACCGCGGCGGCGATGCGGTCGATCATCTCACCGGCGGCGAGGAGCGCGATCCGCGCCCGGAGGTCTGAGACGTTCTTGATGTGGGAGTAGAGGCTGGCGTCCTTGACGCCGAAGCTCCGGGCCAGCGCGGACACGGTGATGTTGTCGAACCCGACGTCGTCCGCGAGTTCCGCCGCCGCCTGGACCACCCGGTCAGTTGTCAGACCCGCACGAACCATGCGCCACCTCCCCCGGACCATAACCTAGAGCATCTAGGTAGGGGCCTAATATACGTTGCTCCAAGGTTCGGGCGCTGTTAGTTTTCGGAACATGAAGCCAGTAACTGAGCAAGACATCCGCGCGTCGTTCATCAATTGCTCCAAGGGGGAGGCCAAGCGTTTGGCGGTCCCCCGGGACCTCGGCGAACGCCCCTGGGATGACCTGGACTTCCTGGGGTGGAGTGACCCCGGGGCGCCTGGCCGCAACTATCTCGCCACCGAACACGAGGGCGAACTCATCAGCGTGGAGCTCCGCTTCCCCGCTCAGCAGCGCGGCTATCTCCACCGCAGCATGTGCTCTTTGTGCCTGACCACACACCCGGGCAGCGGAGTCTCACTGATGACGGCCGGCAAAGCGGGCAAGGCCGGCCGGGAGGGCAATTCGGTCGGGCTGTACATGTGCACCGACCTGGCCTGCTCCCTGTACGTACGGGGCAAGAAGGTCGCAGCCCCAGGCGCGCGCTTCGACGAGACCCTCACCGTGGACGAGCAGATCGTACGCACCAGGGCCAATCTGTCCGGCTTCCTGGGCAAGCTGTTCGCATGAACCGCGGCTGGAACGGGGTGGCGGTCTTGACTGCCACCCCGCACGCAAACTCACCCGTGGCCGGCGCTCCCCCGCGCGGCTTCCCGGGTGACGTCGCCGTAGAGCCGGAAGATCCGCGGCCCGGCCGCGCTTCCCGACCGCTCGTCGAGCGCTGACCAGCAACGGGCGAGGAGCCCGCGCGCCCGAGCACCCGCCCAGGCCCGGGGCAGCAACTCCGGTGGGAGCAGCGGGTCCGGCTCTATGGCGCGGGTGAATTCGGCGGCGAGCTCAACGGCGATAGTGAGCAGTTCCGCCGGCGGGACCGCACCGCCGAGGCGGTCCAACCGGGGTTGCGCGACGGCACTGAGCCGCAGATACCGGTCGGCGATCGCCTGCTGCGGCCAGAGCAGTGCGGCCAGTTCGACGGGGTCCCGCACGTCCCCGCGCCGCAAGTCGACCGTACTGAAAAAAGTGACCCCGCTGAGGACCCCGAGACGGCGTGCTTCAGCCTCAACGAGGGGTTCCCAGGCGTTCGCGCTGACGTAGAGTCCGCCTTGCAGCAGGGCTCCGCCGAGGTGGACGACTGAGTCCCGCAGCGCATCCCGGGCCGCGCGCGAAGACTCAGGCACCGCGAAGGCGGCGACGTGCCAGACGCCGTCCCAGGGGGCGAGTCCCGCGTCCTGCCGGAAGGCGTGCCGGACGAATCCGATGTCGAGCGAACCGGACCGGGCTGTCTCCGCGGTCGCGCGCAGGTGTGCTCTGCGCCCACGGCCCTCGTGGGTGAAACTGCCGTCGGCCACCAGCCGTTTGACGCACAGGCGTACCTGCTGGTCGGTCATGCCGAGGATGGCGGCGACGTCGTAGAGTTCGCCCGCGTCGACGGTCAGGTCCTCGCGGACCAGTGCGTGGACGAGTGTGCGGGTGGGCACGTCGACCCGTTCGGCCACAGCCGCAGCAGCAGCCGCGGTTGACGCGTCCGGGGTAGCGGCGGACGGCCTGTCCGCAGTCGGTCCGGCAACCTGACGCCCGGTCACCGGCCTACCGCCCGGCGCATCGTCGTCGCCGCCCCGAACCCGAGCAGGCCGCGGAGGTAGGGCGTCTGTTCGGTCCGTACGGCCGTGAAACCGCGTCGTTCGTACAGCGCCCTGGCCCGCGGGTTCGTGTCGATCACGTCCAGCCTGATCTCCCGGCACCCGTGCTCCGCCGCGACAGCCGCCACCTCCTCGATGAGCAGACTTCCCACGCCCCGGCCGCGCACCCGCGGGTCCACGGCGATGCCGTCCATGACAAGCTGCCCGGCGGCCGGACGGCGTTCGAACAGGGCGAGGATCAGGAGCCGGTGCAGGCCCTTGAGATGTCCGTACGCCCGCAGCACATCGGCGGCCGAGCCGCCGGTCAGCGCCCGGCCCGCGTGCTGATAGCCGGCGAGGCCGACGAGTTCCCCGTCGAGGAGCGCGCACACCGCGCGGTCGGCGTTGAGGTGGTCGGTGATGAACGCGACCGCCTTGTCCGGCGGGTTCAGCGCGGGGCCGAGCTTGCGGCCGAACGCCTCCCAGTACAGCTCGGCCGCCCGGCGTCCGGCTCCGGCGGGGATGCCCCGCCGGAGGACCACGCGCCCGGTGTCCGCCGCGTCCTTGGCCAAAGCTTCCCCGTCCAAAGCTTCTCTGTCCAAAGCTTCTCTGTCCAAAGCTTCTCTGTCCAAAGCTTCCCCGTCCATGCTGCGCCGCCTCTCATCGTCATTCCCCCGGCAATCCAAAACTATCACTTTGGAAACGATCGTACGGCATGCAATAGTTTTGGCGTGACTCGAACCCTGGGAAATGACCCCGCGCAGTCCACGAAGAAACCCCGGCGCCGCTGGCTGCGCATCGCCGTCTGGACACTCGTCCCGGCCCTGCTCGCGGCCGTCGGGCTCACCAGCGTCGTGCTGTGGCAGAACAACTACGACATGAAGGAACAACACGTTTCCATCCGCTGGGAAGGACGCACCCTCAACGGCGTGCTCACCACACCTGGAGACAGCCGCAAGCAACACGGCCTGGTGGTGTTCATCCACGGCGACGGCCCCGTCAACGCCACCCACGACGACGGCTACAAGCCCATGTGGGAGGCCTACGCCCAGGCCGGCTACGCGTCCTTGTCCTGGGACAAGCCCGCAGACTGGCTCAGCCAGTCCATGCAGGACCGGGCCGACGAAGCTACCGCCGCCATCGCCTGGGCCCGCGCCCGCCCCGACATCGACGGCGACCGGATCGGCCTGTGGGGCGCCAGCCAGGCGGGCTGGGTGCTGCCGAAGGTCGCCGCGAAGACCCGCGTGAGCTTTGTGCTCGCGCTCTCCCCCGCGGTCAACTGGCTGCGGCAGGGGCGTTACAACCTGCTCGCTGAACTGCGCCGCGACGGAGCGTCAACGGCCCGTACGGAAAAGGAAGTGGCCAGGAGCGACACCACCCGCCGCCTCCTGGACCAGCAAGCGCCGTTCGCGGAGTACGTCAGGACCCTGGGCGGCCCGGGCGGTCTGACCGCGGACCGCTGGGGTTTCATCGCGAGGAACTACACCGCGGACGCGACGGCCGAGCTGCGCGCGCTGCGCGGCGTGCCGGTGGATCTGGTCCTCGCGGGCCACGACATCAACGTGGACGTCGCCGAGACGGAGGCCGTCTACCGCCGGGAACTGGACGGCGGCGGCGCGCTGACGGTCCATCACTACCCGGACGCGGCACATTCGTTGGTCAAGGACTCGGTCGAGAGGTCGGACCTCAAGCTCACGCTCACCGCATTGTTCGCGCCGCGCTCACTGTTCGCGGAAGGGTTCCTCAAAGACCAAAAACAGTTCCTGCGCGGGCTCGGCGGTAAGCCCTCTCGGCAGTAAGGCTTGCGGGCACTGTGATCGTCGGGTGCGGAACACCGCGGAAACCCGGGTGCCCCGCACCCGACGGTCACATTGCCGCGAACCCACTCCCCGCCGCTCAGCCGATGACAGTGGGCTGGATGACAGTGGACTCGATGACAGTCGGCCCGATGACAGCGGGCTCGATGACAGTGAGCACGATCTTCCCGGCCGTCCGCCCCGTCGCAGTGATCTCGTGGGCCTTCGCGGCCTGCTCCAGCGGCAGCACCGTATCGATCTCCACCCGCAGCTTGCCGGACTCGACCAGCGCGGTGAGCTCCTTCAGCCCGGAGTGGTCGGGCTCGACGATCGTGAACCCCGCCCGCAGCCCGGCCTCCCTGGCCTCGTCCGCCAGATAGGCCTCGGCCAGTGAGGCGATCGAGACGAGGATGCCGCCGGGGCGCAGCGTCTTGAGCGAGCGCGGCCCGTAGTCGCCGCCGATGGTGTCGAGCACGACATCGACATCGCCGACAACCTCGGAAAAATCGACCTGGGTGTAGTCGACGACCTCGTCAGCGCCAAGACCGCGCACGAAGTCGTGCTTGACCGAGCGGGCCGTGCCGATGACATACGCCCCGCGCGCCTTGGCGATCTGTACGGCGAGGTGGCCGACACCACCGGCGGCGGAGTGGATCAGGACGCGCTGTCCGGGCTGCACATCGGCGGTGTCCACCAGGGACTGCCACGCGGTGAGCCCGGCCAGCGGCAGTGCCGCGGCCTGCACGTGGGAGATCCCGGCCGGCTTGCGGGCGAGATGCCGGGCCGGGGAGGTCAGGAACTCCGCGTAGGCGCCCGCCGCGTACGGAAGCCTCGGCATGCCGTAGACCTCGTCACCGATCTGATACATCGTCACACCGACTCCGACGGCCTCAACAACCCCGGAAACGTCCCAGCCGAGCCGCACCGGATAGTCCTGCAGGAGCCCGCCGGTGGCCCGGTGCCACAAGTCGGTCGGGTTGACCCCGGCGGCATGGACGCGGACGAGCACTTCGGAAGGCCCGGGAGCCGGGCGTTCCACCTCGACGACCTTGAGCACGTCGGGTCCGCCGAGGGTGTCCTGGCCGATGGCACGCATAGTCAAAATCCTTTGTCCGTACGGTTTACCCCGGGCGTCTTGCCGCTGGCGGTGTGCGACCAAGACTGCTCGGTCGGCCGACGCCCATCGAGTGGCCGGACAGCCAACATGTGTAAGGATCTGGCCATGCATCGAGTCGTAGTGCTGGCCCTGGACGGCGTCTATCCGTTCGAAATGAGCATTCCTGTACGTATCTTCGGCACCGCGGCGGGAGAACACGGCGAGCCGCTGTACGAGGTGATCACCTGCACTCTCGACGGCGGCCCTGTGCAGACGAGCGCCGACTTCGCCATCGCCGTGCATCATGGGGCCGAGGCCCTGGAGACGGCGGACACCCTGGTGATCCCGCCGTTCACCTGCGCCCCCGCGGCGGACCGGACCTGGCTGGCCGGACCACTGGCCGCGGCGCTCGGCAGCCTGCGGCCCGACGCGCGCATCGTGTCGATCTGCACCGCGTCGTACGTTCTGGCCGCCGCCGGCCTGCTCGACGGCCGCGCGGCGACCACCCACTGGAACGGCGCCGAGGAGTTCCAGCGACTGTTCCCGAAGGTCAAACTCAACGCGGACGTGCTCTTCGTGGACGATGGGAATGTCCTCACGGCAGCGGGCGTCGCCGCCGGAATCGACCTGTGCATGCACCTGCTGCGCCGGGACCACGGCAGCGAGGTCGCCAACCGGGTCGCACGCTTGTGCGTCGTGCCGCCGTGGCGTGAGGGCGGCCAGGCCCAGTTCATCGAACGCCCGGTGCCCGAGCCTGCGGAGGCCACCACCTCCGCGACCCGCGACTGGGCGCTGGAGCAGCTACACCGGCCACTGTCGTTGACCGAACTCGCGGACCACGCGCGGATGAGCGTCCGTACGTTCACCCGGCGTTTCCGCGACGAGGTGGGCCTGACCCCCGGTCAGTGGCTGACCCGGCAGCGGGTCGAGCACGCGCGCCGCCTCCTGGAGACGACCGACCTGTCGGTGGACCGCGTCGCGGGCGCGGCGGGCTTCGGCACCGGCGCCTCGTTGCGGCAGCACCTGGTGGCGACGGTCGGGGTCCCGCCGACGGCTTACCGGCAGACGTTCCGTACGGACGGCTGTACGCCGGCTGGGACACGCCGGTGACGGACCTGCCGCCCTGCCTGGTCGGCAGAGCCTGGGCGCGTGGGCGCGTGGGCGCGTGGGCGCGTGGGCGCGTGGGCGCGGGCGACCGTGGATTCCGGTCTTGCCGGGCACCGCACGGGACGGCCGATATAACTGGTTACATGACATTGAGCTGGAAATTGGTCATCGACAGTACGAACGCGCCCACCCTCGCGGACTTCTGGGCCGCGGCGCTGGGCTACGCGGTGGACGATCCCAGCGCTCTCATCGGGCAGCTGCTGACCGCCGGCCATATCAGCGAGGAAGCCGTCGTCGAGCACGGCGGTCACAGGATCTTCCGCGGGTATGCCGCGATCCGGCACCCCGAGGACCCGTTCGATGCGACCAGCGGCGTCGGGCAGGGGCGTCGGCTGCTCTTCCAGGATGTACCCGAGGGCAAGGTCGGCAAGAACCGTCTCCACCTTGATGTCCACGGTGAGCCCGGCGGGCTCGACAAACTGGTGGCCCGGCTGGAGGCCCTGAGCGCGACCCGTGTCCGCGAGGTGGACCATGGACCCGCCGGACACTGGTGGGTCATGCGGGACCCGGAGGGCAACGAGTTCTGCGTTCAATAACTCGTTGGTCGCGTGGTTCTGGCTTGTGAAGCTGGGTGGCGTTTTCACTGCTCAGAGCGTGTTTAGCCAAGTGCCGTGTGGTGTCCCTTGGCGCACGGTCCAGAGTCATCGGTCCACCGGCTGTCCGCTGAAGGGGTGCCGGCCGGGCTGAGGTAGCGCGTACTCCACGTACAGCACATGCCAGTGTCCGCGGTGAAGACGGCGTCGTCCGCCGTGAGTTCGTCGATGACCGAGGCCAGCTGCTCGGGGTGGACCGGCCGCTGCTTGGCGATGTTGACGTTGTACGTCTCGACCCCGTGTTCCACCGCCCGCTCCACACGACCACCCTCATCCGCATGCGCTTTGCCCCGGCCACCCGTTCCTACGTGGCCCGACGAACGACCGGGGGCAAGACGTCCAGGGACGCCCAGCGGTGCCTGAAACGCCCGATCGCCCGCCAACTCTTCAAGGCTTCTCGAAGGATCCGAGCTTCTCGAACGATCCGAACGATCCGAACAGCCGGTTGACGCTGACCGTCCCAAAATTGGTCAAACAGCCTGACGCGGTATAGCAGCCTCAGGCTGTGGGGCGGGGGTTATTTGATCCAGCCGGCGGTGCGGGCGGTTTCGGTGGCTTTGCTCTCGGCCTGGTCGGCTTTGTTGCGTGCGTCGGTGTCGTCGGTGGCTTTGAAGGCGGCGAGGGCGGCCTCAGCGGCTTGTACGTCGGCTTCCATGTCTTCCGAAATGGGTCCGTCGGGTGTTAGTGCCTGGAGGGCGCCCTGGTCGCAGGGTGTCGCCCGGGTGACGCCCGCTGCGGCGACGCAGGCGGTGTAGCGGGCGGCCAGGGCAGCGAGTTTCGCGTCACGTACGGCGGGGGTCAGGTCCTGGTCGTTGTGGGGGTCCTGCGGCCGGCCGCCCTGCAGCACGTTGAGATAATCCGTCATCTGCTCTGAGGTCGCGGGGCTGGCCTTGCCGAGGTCTCCGGTAACGGTGACGCCGCTGTTGCACAGGGCTCCGCCGGCGCGTGCGGCCAGTACGCAGGCGTCCAGGGCTGCCTCGCGGGCCTGGTCGGCGGAGGCCTGGGCGGCCGGGGAGATGGGGGTGCCCGGATCAGTGAACAGGTCTTTGCGGTTCCCCGGTGCCACCCCGATGTCCTCCTTCGGGTTGAACGGGGTGGTCCGGCTGATATGGAGGCTGATGCGTGAATCTGCGCTATCGGCGCGGGCGGTGTGGCAGGCGTCGATGGCCTGTGGGTTGCCAGTGGCGGCCAATTCCTGGTCCGCGGTGCACAGAGCGGCAAGCGCGGTCGGGGCCGTGCCGTGCGCCCAGGTGGCGGGCAGGGTGAGGCCGGCGGCCAGGGCCAGGGACACGGCGGCGGTCAGACGCAGAGCAGGGAGCATGACAGCGGAGCCTTCCATAGATGCGAGATCACATTACGTATGTATTTAACGCATACACGGATAAAAGACGCGCGGCGAGGCAGGGCTCCACGCCCGCACGCCCGCACGCCCGCCCGCACGCCCGCCGGGACCGGCGCGACCCGACAGCCCGGACCTCGTCCACCACGCCCGGGGGCGGGATTATCACGTTCCGACTCTGTCCCGTAATCGGTGGTAGCGGTGCGATATCACCTGTCAAGCCGAGGCGCGCTTGAAGTCAACGCCCTTGCGGGTGTGGTGTTTTCGAGGTTTTCCGCTTTGCCCGTCGGGAGTGCGGCGGTCGAGGGCGGCATGGTCCGGATGGTGGCGCGCACTCGGGATCGTCCAACTGCGGGAGGAGGCCAGGTGGGCCCAGGCTGCGCCGGCGCGGGCCGCGACGGTCGATGATCGCGGCGGGGAGCTCCGCCGGAGAAACTCAAGGACGACGCGCCCGAGGGCGACAGGCAGGCCTGGAGCTCACCCGCACCTTCCGCTTGCGAACGCGAACTGTGTGTGATCACATGGAAGCTCAAAGTGCTCGCCTCGACCTGGGGGCCCACTGCTCGGCCTGTCGATTGCCGATGGTGACCGACTGGGCTTCCCCTCCTCGATCGCAACGGCCGCAATCAGGTCGGCACTCCGCCAGCCCGTATCCCAACCTGGAGGTTGTCATGCGTAAGCTTTTCGTCACTCTGCTCGGTGCCGCATTCGTGGCCACACTGCCCTCCCTCGCTATTGCTTCGGCGGTCGACGAGTCGCCTGCGGCGCGGGCCGAAAGGATCGAGCAACTGGAGACTCAGGAGAACGAGTCAAAGTGGGCACAGATCGCCGATTTCATCTGCGCGAACGAGGACTACCCTCTGAATACGCTGGAGGGCCTCGATGAGGCGTTCCGGATTTCACCGCTGGAATTTACCAGCGACCCCCTGGACGCTGCCCGCAGCGCAGTTTTCGACCCTGCTGGTCAATACGCAGCCCCGGCAGGGGCGACCGAGGAGCAAAAGCTCAATCACTACCGCCACAAGATCTGCGACAGCGCAGAAGTCAAAGCAGAATGGCGAAACTCGATCAGCGTGTTCAACGAGAAATTTGGAACAAAGATGAAATCCGGATTGGACAGCGACGACGCCATCAAGGAGGTGTACGAAAAGAAGATGGACGCTTATCTTAAGATCGTGAAGGAAACCGAGACTTCACCGGGTGTGTGACCTTAACGGCTGATCTTGGTTGTTGAGGTTCAGCCTCGATCCATCGCGTGATGATCGGTCCGGTCGACGCCGGCGCGCTCTCGGACCGGGAGATGCGACCTGCCGGATGGATGTCAGCGGGGACGACAGTGACGGGCCGTCAGCTGCGGGATGGTCCGCGCTGGTACGCCCGTCGGTGCCGTCCCCGCCACCACCGACAGTTCCGCCAACGCACGTGGCTGCCAACGGGCTGCTGGGTGAGCTGGTCGCAGGTCGGCAGGTTCCGCTCGGACGCCGCGTTCGCCTCCTTCGCAGGCGCAGCACCGATCCCCGCGGCCTCCAGACTGACCGACCGACACCGCCTTAAGCAGCTTGACGCGGTATAGCAGCCTCAGGGCCACCAGGCCCGAGGGCACCGACTGACCGCTGATGAGGGGCCCGACGGTCACCCGGCCCGACGCAACACCAAACCGGCCGGAGGCCGGGCCGCTACTGCGGTGCGAAGACCCCCAGCCCGTTGGGGACCGCGCGTTCCGCGCCCTGGTCGAGGTTGTTGCGCACCGCGACGGCACCCGTCGCCGGGTCACGCGCGACCAGCGTCGAGGAGCCGCCGCCGTCGAGGAACACCGCGTCGGTGGACCCGATGTCCCGCATCAGCGCGGCGAGTTCGCCCATCGTCAGCCCGGCTGATGTCCCGCCCCTGCCGTCCGTCGCCATCAGGTGGACCGCGCGTCCGCCGTCCGCGAAGCCCACGGCGGTACGCGGCTCGGCGGTGACCGTGTCCAAGCCGGGGAACGGCCGCCCGTCCCGCAGCATCGGCGACGCCCCGAGCGCGAACCGGAAAGGCACACCCCCCGAGGCCTCAAGCCGGTAGTCGACCTCCACCGGATCACCGACCGCGAACGAGCACAGTCGCCCGGCGCCGTCCTCCCGGCCCAGCAGCACCACGTCGCCCTCCGGAACCACCCCCTGTCCCGCGTGGTCGGTGACGGCCGTGATCCGGCCCTGACGCGCTGTCGCCTCGCAGACACGCGAACTGCACGGCGCCGCCCGGTCATCGTCGGTCCCGCAGCTCGCGCGCACCCGCGAGGCCGCACCCCAGTCGGCGGTGAACGCGCCGATACCGTCGACGGGCAGCGCGTACTGGTTCAGGCCCCGCAGCGGCACCGACCACGACGCGGCGCGCACCTGCCCGTGCAACACGAGGCGATCCAGCCGCAGTACGCCGTCGACACCCTCGCCGATGACGTCCTCGGTCGTGGTGCCCGCAGGCATCGTCCAGCCGAACCGCTGCCCCTTCCCGACCGCGGCCTTGACCGCACGCCCGTCCACGACGACGGGACCGACCGCGGACCCGGTCGCCGCGACTCCAGGATGCTGCGACTCCAGCATGTTGAAGAAGTCACCGTTCACGGCCGCCGCCGCCCCGCGCGCACCTGCCATGCCCGACATCGGGCCCCGTGCCGAGACGTGCCCTGCGTTCAGGACGTCCAACGCCACACCGGGCTGACGCAAGTCCACCGTCACCAGGTGACCGTGCACCACCCCGTGCGAGGCGTCCACGTCGAAGGGCCGGTACGTCACACCCCGCGCCACGACACTCTCCACGCCGAACCCGGGGCCCGCCACATGGGCACGGACAGGGGCGGCGTACGCGGAACCGAGCCCCGCCACCGCACCCAGCACACCGCCCCACAATGCGAGCGCTGTCACCCGCCGCGTCACCCGCGCACCCGCATCAACCCGCACCCCAGCGCTCCTGAACACACCACACCCAACGACCCCAACGACCCGGACGGCCCGGCGGCTTCAGGAGCCGTACCACCCCTCACCCGATCGAAACGGTTGTTCGCCTGTCCAGGCTAGTGCTGAGTTCCGCTTTGGGTGGGTAAGTAGTGGTCGAACAGTGCTGTTTCGGCTGCTCGGGGGCGAGTGTTGTGCCGAACTATCTGATGGTCAGTCAGATACGGCCTGCGACCCTGCCGCGCGCCCCCCCCACTCGGACCGGCCATTCCTTGGCCAGTCGGAGCTTGAATGATGGTGTGCTGAATATCGAATTCCGACACCCAGCACACCATCATCGTCGCCGTCGCCGTCGCCGTCGCCGTCGCCGTCGCCGTCGCCGTCGCCGTCGCCGTCGCCGTCGCCGTCGCCGCCACCGCCACCGCCACCGCCACCAGTGACCCGTGGAGCCCTCAGCCCGCCTCGAAGTCCAGCCGGAACTCCACCCGCCCGTACCGCGCCCCGTTCACCTGGACCTCGATGCCGTGCTCGCCGGGGTAGTGGACGCGCGTGGCCAACTGCCGAAAGGCGTGGCTGCGTTCGATCACAGCGACCGCACCGGGTTCGAGGGTGCGGGTGGTCAGTTTGAAGACCTTGGGCGCCAGCGTGCCGTTGGCCTTGAGGTAGTGGACGACGTAGTCCACAGCAAGCCGGACGGCCACGTCCCCGCAGTTGGTAAGTGTGATGGAGAACGGCAGTTTGCCGCCGAGCAGGACACTGTCGGCGGTCAGCACGGGCCCCGTGACCTCCAACTGCGCGGGCGGGACAAAACCGAGGAGGCGCAGCGCGTCGGGGTCACCGTTTTTCACCAGGGTGCGGAGGCCGTGCCGTACGGCCTTGACAGTGTTGTCGTCCGGACGCGCCAGCCAGCGCGCCGCGGTGGTGACGGCCAGCCCGGGGTCTTTCCGGCTGATGTCGTTGAGGTGGTTCGCGACGGAGCGGCGGACGTACTCCGACGGGTCCCGGTAGAGCGCGTCGAGCACAGGCAGCGCCGCGTGCGGATCGGCGGTCAGCGCGGGGACGCGCCGGGCCCACGGAAGCAGCGGCCGGGTGCCCTCGCTGGCGAGGCGGCGGACGTGTTCGTCCGGGTGGGACGTCCACGTGCGGACGATGGCGAGCGTGCCGTCCAGGTCTGCGTCAAGGAACGTCCGGAGGGCGAACTCCCCGGTCAGCAGCGGTGTAAGCGCGGTCATGAGGTCGAGTCCGTCAGCAAGCCGGCCGCCGGAGACCGCCCGCACCGCGAGAGCTTCGGAGACGGGCCAGATCATCCAGCCGGTGAACTCGGGATCTTCCAAGGCCGTACGGAGGACTGCCGCGAACGCCGGGTAGTCGTCGGGCAGGTCGGCGAGCAGAGCGTCGCGTACGGCCCGGGTGCGTTCGCTGAGGCTGAGCCCGTCGAAGGTCTTGACGGCCGCGCGCACGGCGGGGAGCGGCCCGTCCAGGCACGTGATCAGTTTCCGGACTTCGGCGGCGTTGAGCAGTTCGTCGGCGGCGGGCATGGGGTGGCGCCTCTCCTCGGTCGGTTCGCTGGTCTGAGCAGCGCCACATGATCGCCGGTGGCGGATGGCGGAATCCGCGCGGGCCGGCCGGACCACAGTGCGCCGCCAGGTCAACGCCTGCGCCAGACAGGCCCAGGTTTGGCCGGTCCCCGCTGCGGAGCTGCGCGCCGTCGTCGCGCCTGGGGACTTTGGTCCTGTAGTTCCGGGTCCTCCGACCTCCGACATCCATACGACAACGTATGGATGGTATGCCCTTACCCGACACATTCGTTGCTGATGTGGCGGGCCGCCGGACCGGCCGCCTGTCGGTTGCCGCCACGACCGCGGCGAGCCCCAGCCGCTCGGAGAACATCTCCCCCACCGGCTGGGCAATAACCCGGCAGATGGTCTACACGGCGCACCACGACGCGCCCGTGGCACTGCCCGACTCGATCGCGATCCTGTCCAGCCAGGTCACACGGGTCTCCCGGACAGGCGAAATCATCGGCCCGCAGCACCGGGTGTCGGCGCTGGACGCGGTCAAGTCCATCACCATCAACGCGGCCTACCAGCATTCCGAAGAAGCCACCAAGGGCAGCATCGAGGTGGGCAAGCTCGCCGACCTGGTGATTCTCAGCGCGAACCCGCTGACGGTGCCGCCGAAGAGCATCAAGCACATCACCGTCGTGGAGACCGTCAAGGCGGGCCGGACCGTGCACCCGCCGATGGCGCTGCACGCCGTGCCCGACCACGGAATCCTGATCACCCCGCCGTCGCACTGCTGATGGTGCGGTTTTAGTTCTGGATCGAAGAGTGGTAGATGTCGATTTCCGACATCCACCATTCTTTAATCAATTTATTCCAGCGTACGGATAACCCGCAGGCGCAGGCTGCCTACCGGCGGCGGTGGCGGGCGGGCCTGCGCGCCGGGACGAGCCGCTTGAGCGCCAGGCCCGCACTGAGCAGCGTGAACGCGGCCACGAAGGCCCAGGCGGCGTTGAGCCCCGTGGCGGCCAGGGACCCCGCGGTCCCCGCGGCTGCGGCTCCGGTACTGACGTTGTACATGCGGGTCACCAATTCCTTTTCTTGTTACGGAGCGAGTCCCAGAAGGCCTTGCCCTGCGCTGCTTGGAGAAAGAGGTCGAAGACCATCTCGACGAAGATCAACGCGCCGAGGAACATCTGCGCGGGACCGCGCTGACGTACCGTCACGCAGCGTTCGGCCGCGAAGACCACGGTCACGGCCAGCCACAGCGGGCGCAGCGTGAGGCCGCCGTCGACGACGAGCGAGTACACGACCGAGCTGAGGTAGACGCAGATCACCAACAGGCCGATGAATGAAAGGAGTTGACGCCCCCAGTAGGCCCGGGTGATGCGCGTCCAGCCGTAGTCGCCAAGGTTCTCCAGGGCACCGCGCTTCCAGCGCAGACGCTGGTTGAACAGTTCGCGCCACGTGCCCATGACCTCCGTCTGGAGCGTGCACGGCGGCGGGCAGACGATCCGCAGCCCGCGGTGCAGGATGGCGAGGGTGAGTTCGTTGTCCTCGGTCAGGACCCGCGTGTCGTACACGTGGGCGCCGCCCGGGAGTTCACCCGTACGGCGGGCTTCGACGACCTCGTGCAGGGTGAGCGCGCGGAACAGCGTCGCGGTGCCGGTGAGGACGAGCGCCTGGCCCTGGAGGCGGTTGACGTCGCGGACGTACCTGGCGTACTCGTTGCGCTGCAGCATGCCGACGAACCCGCCGCCGGGCTTGCCGGTGAACGTGCCGCCGACGGCCGCGTACCTGCCGGTGGCCAGCAACTTCAGGCTGTGACTGAGGAACTCGGGGGCGAGGGTGGAGTCGGCGTCCATGACCAGGAGCGCGTCGTCCGCGTCCAGGCCCGGGAGCAGCCGGTCGATGACCTGGTTCAGGCCGCCGGCCTTCTTGTGCTTGTTGTCGACCGTTTCGTAGACCTCGACGCCCAGGCCGCGGGCGATCTCGACGGTCCGGTCGGAGCAGTTGTCGGCGATGACGATGATCCGCTCGGGCGGCCGTATCTGGCCGAGCAGGGATCCGACCGTCTCGGCTATCTGGGCTTCCTCGTTGTGCGCCGGGACCAGTGCGGTGATGCGCATCCGGGTTCCGTCGGCGGCGGGGAGAGAGCGCTTCCGGTCGGGCATCGGCCGCAGCCGGAGGTGTTCGGCGGGCCTGGGCTTGCGCGTCGGCACCGACACCACGTCGACCGGGCGGCGGGGGCGCGGGAGGACAGCGGTTCCGGTCGGCGCGGTTCCGGTCGGTGACGTGTCGACCGGTGACGTGTCGACCGGTGACGTGTCGACTGGTGACGTGTCGACTGGTGCGGAGGCGCGCGGAAGCAGGGTGGTGCCGGTCATGGGGTCCATCGCAGATCGGTCGGTCAGGGGTGTTGGCCGGCCGTGTCCGCGCTGGTGTCAGGGCAGCGCGCAGTTCCGTACGCGGAACGCACGGTTCACCTGGTGGAGGTTGGTCCGTCCGGTCGGGCCCCGAACCCGACCGAACCATGGTCACATGGCTAAAGTCTTACCAAACCCCACAAAGGTCACCTTATTGATCAACTAAAGCCTCTCCTCCTTCATCACCAGGAACAATGCGCAACCACCGACACTCGAATGTGTCGGGACTCACATGCGGTGGCGTATGGAAGAGCGGCCGGAGGAGCGGCCGGACCGGAATGCCGTACTGCGCCTGACCGCCGCGTGCCGGTGGAATTTCTGATCCGCCGCGGCAGGTGCCGACGTCCGCCCGGTTACCCCGCGCTCCTTGCGGCGGCACCCGCCTGCCACTGGCGTCCGATCGCCCGGAGCAGCGCCGGATACACCCCCAGGTACCGGAAGGGCTTGATGCCCGCCATGTACGCGGCGCCGAGCAGGCCGTTCGGCTTCACCAGGACGGCCATCTGGCCGCAATAGCCGCCGGCCCCGTCCGGGACCCAGCCGATGTGCATCACCCCGTGCATGGTCCGGTTGGCTATTTCGGCCGCCCACTCGTCGTGCGCCTGGTAGACGGAGGTGAACGGGACCGCACGGAAGTCGGGGCCCCGGGGGCCCTCGCGCAGGTCCGCGGGCAGCCGGTCCCGCAGCGTCCGCACCCGGGTGCCGATGCCGCCGTCGGGCTTGTCCCAGCCGAGCAGTCCCCCGAGCTTCCAGCGGGCCGCGAAGAGCAGGCGCGGCACCGCCGAGGAGACGTGGGCTCCGTCGCCCCGGCCCTCTCCACCGCCGTTCGCGAACTGGCGCACCAGGAGCGCGAGGTCGTCGGGGCCGCCGGGTGTCGGCAGCGCCCAAACGTCCTCGACGTGGAAGTCGCGGGTGATCTCGTGGATCCGCCAGGGACGGGAGGTGTGCGCGGTTTTGCTGAGTCTCATGACCGGGCTCCTATCTATACGATGCCGTACAGATCGAGGCTAGACCCATCTATACGCCCCCGTATAGATAAAGGGAGGCATGAGAGGAGACACACCATGGGCGCGACCCGCACACCTCGCGGCAAATGGATCGAGGAGGGACTGCGGGCGCTCTCCGCCGGCGGCCCGGAGGCCGTCCGGATCGAGTCGCTGGCGCAGGCGCTCGGCGTCAGCAAGGGCGGCTTCTACGGGTACTTCGCCAACCGGGGCGCGCTGCTCACCGAGATGCTCGACGTGTGGGAGCGCGCGGTCACCGAGGCGGTGATCGAGCGGGTCGAGAGCGGCGGCGGGGACGCCAGGGCCAAACTGGAGCGGCTGTTCACGATCGCCGCGTCCGGCGACAGTCCGCTGACGGGCACCACCGCCGACCTCGCGATCCGCGACTGGGCCAGGCGCGACGAGGCCGTCGCACGGCGGCTGCGCCACGCCGACAACCGGCGCATGGAGTACCTGCGCTCATTGTTCGGCTCGTTCTGCGCCGACCCGGACGACGTGGAGGTCCGCTGCATGCTCGCCTTCTCCCTGCGGATCGGCAACCACTTCATCGCCGCCGACCACGGCGCGCACAGCCGCGCGGACGTGCTGGGGCTTACCAGGAAGTGGCTCCTGAGATAGCAGCCTCCCACCTGGCCCCCGCGAAGCTCGGCTGCTTCGCTGACGCGCCAGGGCGCCGTAGCCGGTGTCGCGGGGGCCCGCCGGCTGGTGCACCCGGTCGTGAGGCTCAGTGCGGGTCGCCCGGCACCCGTCCGCCGATGGCCCGGAGGGAGGGCGCGAGGTACCGCCACCGGGGAACGAGGAACACCACGGCCACGGCGAGGTAGACGTAGGTGAGGACCTGGCGGGAACTCTCGTCGGGTAGCAGGAACTGGACGGCGAAGAGGGCGAAGAGCCCGACTGCCTCCCAGACACGGAACCGGAGATCGAGGAGGACGACGACCGCGAGAACCGTCTGAGCGGCGGTCAGGGCCACTTCGTCGACCTGGCGCTCGACGAGGGGAAGCCCGCTGCCGCTGCCGCCGCCGAGCATGTAGGCGACGGGCAGCAGACCCACCAGGAGAGTCCACTGGTTGACCTTGCTGGACAGCAACGTGCCCAGTCCGTCGTCGCCGCGCAGCCTCCAGGCGAAGACCACGGCGACAATCAACTCAGGGGCCTCGGTGGCAAGGGGCGCCAGCCACTGGACGAGGAGAAAGCGGTCGATGCCCAGGGAATCGCCCGCGTTCACCAGGGAATTGGCGAACGGCTCCGCCGACATGAAGATCACTGTTGCGGCTGCGATGAACAGCGCCGCGGTGGTGAAACGCCTTCTGGACGTGGTCAGTTGGGCGAGCCGGGCAGGGACGCCGACGAACTCCTCGACCTGTTCGCTACTGCACCGGCCGATACGCCACAGGTAGTAGACGTACCAAGGAACAAGGAAGACCGGTACGTACCAGGCGATCTCCCGGGTGAAGGGCATGATGAAGGCGAAGATCGCCGCGACGGCCAGGAAGCCGATGTCGATCCGCCGGTGTGGCTGGAGGGTGATGTCCTTTTGCTGCGGCGCGGCGTCGTCCCCGGCCCGGCGAAGTGCCCGCCGGGCCGCGAGGTAGCCCGCGCCGGCGACCAGCGGCCACCCCACCCCGATGAGGAGTCGGTTGGCACCCGTCATGTTCGCGGCGGCGTATGCGGCGTTCTCCGGCACGGTGCCGGCGCTGTAGGCGAAATACAGATCTACCGCGTACTCCGGGAGCACGGCGATGAAGGCCAGCAGCGCGAGGGCCAGCGCACCGGAGATGTCCGCCCGCGCGGTCTCCGCCGCCCACATCAACAGCAGCGCGGCGGCCAGCACCCCCAGGCCGAAGACCAGCATGCCGGTGACGGCTCCCACTTCGGTGCCCGTCAAGCGGAGCACCACGGCGGGAGCGGCTGCGAGCAGGGTGATCAGGATCCGGGTGCGTACCGCTCCCGGAGTGGGAACAACCGGCGGGGCAGGGAGCAGAAGAGGAGCGGTCGTCACAGGGGCATCCTTGAGTCCGGAACATGCGCGAATGGATGGAGGACTTGCCTCCTGCGTGCACTGCGCCCCTGGCGATAGGGGCCTCCATGCGCGGGCACGGCGTCTTCATGACGAGGAGGCACGAGGGCGATGGCCTCGCCGTCGTGCCTCCTCACTGCTTGCCTGAGCTCCGTACGGTGAGCACGGACACCAAGGCGGCGAACCAGGCGTAAAAGAATGCGACGCCAATAAACACTACGCCGAGTCCCGCGGTTACCAGCATGGCCACCACGGCGACCGATGGATTTCGGGAACCGCGGTTCGGGCCAGCAGGAGATAAAAAGCGAGACGAGGATCGGTTCTCGTTTGCCACAGAGGTCTCTCCCGGTTCGGAACTTGTTCACAGCTTCGCCAACGGTTGCACACCTGTTAGATCCTTGCAATAAATACGTTTAAAGGATGCCGATCTGGCCTATACGCTTCTCTTCCATCCAAGGGATATCATGTCAGTAACTCAGGGCTCTGCGCCCTCCCCGACGGCTGGAGTTACTGCGGAGGCCGAAGGGCTGGGCAGAATCTACGACGCGGGAGAGAACCGAGTCGTTACGCTGAACGAGGTATCGGTCCGCTTTCAGCGGGGCGAGTTTGTAGCGATCATGGGGCCTTCGGGCTCCGGTAAATCCACACTCATGCACTGCCTGGCAGGGCTGGACTCGATCAGTGCCGGGTCAGCGAGAATCAGTGACACCGATCTGGGCCAATTGAGTGACGATGAGCTTACTCGACTGCGCAGGGATCGGATCGGTTTCATTTTTCAGGCGTTCAATTTGCTGCCAACACTGACAGCGCTGGAGAACATCACACTTCCCCTGGATATCGCGGGCCGCAAACCCGACCCTGAATGGCTGGCGAAGGTCATCGCCGCGGCGGGTCTTGCGGACCGGCTCGGCCACCGCCCGACTCAGCTGTCCGGCGGCCAGCAGCAGCGGGTGGCCCGCGCCCATGCCACCCGACCGGACATCATTTTCGCGGACGAGCCCACAGGCAACCTCGATTCCCACTCGGGTGCCGAGGTGCTGCGGTTCCTCAGGAACTCGGTCGTCGAGGCCGGCCAGACGGTCGTTATCGTGACCCACGACCCGGTGGCCGCGTCCTACGCTAATCGGGTCCTGTTCCTTTCCGACGGCCGGATCATCGACGAAATGCCGGACCCGACGGTGGAAGCGGTGTTGGAACGAATGAAACGGTTCGACTCGCAAAACAGCCCCCGCGCCGAAATACGCCAGAGCTGATGCTGCGTATCTCACTGCGAAATCTGGCAGCCAATAAACTTCGTCTGGTGTTGACGGCTATCACCATCGTCTTGAGTCTCTCGGTGGTGTCAACTCGTTTGTAGCCGGGGCGCTGATTTTCGGGGATTCGGTACGTACGGCGTACGACAAGCAGACATCGACCATGAATCAGGGAATTTCTGTCAAGATCGAGAAAATCCAGAGCACCGGGGATCCGGAGGAAACTCAAGGACACGCCCCGGAAGGGAACCTCGATCAGAAATTTCCGGACAGCATCCGCGCCCTACCCGCGGCAGCATCGGCACGGGGCTACCTGGAGAACACCGATGTCTTCCTGCTCGACAAGAACCGCAAGGTCGTCAAGCGAAGCTCTGCGGACTCCATCGGCGTGAACTATGAGCCGGGCGACAACGGCCAGGACTCGCTCCAGCCGCTTGTCGAAGGCAAAGCCCCACACGGCGCGCTGGAGGTGGCCATCAGTCGGCGCGCCGCCGACAAGGCGGGCTATTCCGTGAACGACATGGCGTGGATCGCGCTCAATGGAAAAGTGATCCAGGCCAGGATTGCCGGAATTTTCACCACCACCGACAACCGCGAGGCAACGGGGCTCTCTTCATCGCTTTCGATGCCGCCACCGCCCGGCAGTTTTTCCGTGACGAAAGTGATGTCGGGAATTGATTTGATGTCATCACCGTACGGGCGGCGGACAATTCTTCGCCGACCGCGCTCGCCAATGCCATTCGGCCACTGCTGCCCAATGGTGCGACAATGGACACGGCTGATCAACTCGCCCAGGATGCCACTGAGCGAGCGAAAGTGGACAGCGCATCAGTCAAACAGATCCTGTTGGCATTCGCCGCGTTGGCAATGTTCATTTCCGCCTTCCTGATTGCCAACACTTTCAACATGGCGGTCGCACAGCGCACTCGAGAAATCACCCTTCTGCGTGCCATCGGTGCCACGTACCGGCAGGTATCTCGGATGATTTATCTGGGGCGGCGGCTCTGGGGCTGGCGTGTGGGATCGTCGGTTTTGGTCTGGGGATCGGGGTTGCGGCCCTGTTCAACACCGTGATGTCCGCGAGCGGAAGCGAACTGCCGCCGCTCGCCCTTACCGTCGACCCCTTGGTCGCGCTGTACGCAGGGCTGATGCAAGTTCGGATGACCTGGGGAAGTTGCTGGTCAGGGGCACCGTGACCTGAAGAGCCGAAGTCCCGTTGGAGCAGGACAGAGTGCCAACTCGCCTGCGAAGAACGGAACTTCGGCCATTTCGTATCCTGCCGCATTCATCTGCTCACACTCCGTGACCACCGGCGATGATCCGGAAGTGTTCGACTCCCGGAACCGCCGGGCCGGCGCTGGCCACTGCCGCTGGTCCTGCTCGCCGCGCAGGTGGCGGTGATCGCGGGTGCCAAGTCCTACGCGGCCATCGCCGGATGGCTGTGGCGCAGCTCCCAGGACGCCCGTGCCCGCCTGGGCTTCGCCGCGA
>NZ_JBXAWK010000077.1:0-24001 GCF_057291755.1 Kitasatospora sp. UYEF31 | reverse complement strand
CCCCGACCCTGAGCACCAGTCCGCCCCGCCGACCAGGACTCCTCTCCCAACCCCAAGCGTCAAACGGGCATCAGGTCACATACCGCACTCTCAGTGATGCTGCCGGTTTCAGTGATGCTGCCGGGTTCCGCGATGCTGCCGGGCAGTGCGGCAACGGTGTCCCAGGCGTGGTCGCGCAGGCGCAGGGTGATCCCCGTCCGGTCGGCGGGCACCGCCATGGTGCCGCTGACCTCGATGCCGCCTGCGACGGCGCGCAGCCCGGTGACGCGGGCGCGCACGGTCTGGACCTGGATCCGGAGCCCGCCGTCCGCGAACACGGGTATGACGCGGACGTCCTCGGCGACCCAGGCGGCGGGCGGGTGCTGGCCCGAGCCCGTCCAGTGCGGTGTGACCGGGCCCGGCTGCGGCTTCCCGTGCCGCACCGGGCCGGCGGTCACCTGCCACGTACCGTCCTGCCAGCGGCCCCGGTGCTTCAGCCGGTCCGGGGCGAGGACGACGTGAAACCCGGCCCAGTCCAGCCGAAAGCTTTCTTCACTGCTCTGCTCGGTGATGTCGAGCCGGAACCGGGGCCCAGCCATCAGCCGGGTCCGGCGGTCCGACGTCGTCTCACGAAGCTCCAGGAGCTTGAACCCGGCACGCCTCCGGACACCACCGGACGCCCGCGGATAGGCATAGCCGCGCAGGTGCAGGTGTCCGTCCCGCCACCAGGCCGCAGCCAGACCGGCGACGGTCCCCGGCTCCTCCTGGTCCTGCCCCCGTGCCTGCTCCGGTGCTCCGGGGTGGTCAGGGGACGCGGCGTCAGAGGGGCTCATGGTGTCGGGGAACTTTCTCGGAGCGACTGCGCGGACCGTGCCGCCGCGCGGCGATATCAGTCAGGGCCTGACTGAGACGAGTAAGTATTACCCGCCCGGATCATTGCGATGCGATTTAGTGTGGTGTCCCACTTTGTGGATTGCGGGTCCCCGCCCTGGTCAGCCCGCCGGGCGGGGATCCTCTCCAGGACCCCGCCCTCGAACACCCCGTACAACGGAAGCGACTCCAGGTGCACATAGCCGATGTGGCAGTCGCACTCGGCCTTCGGGCACGGCCGGGGCTCCAGCGCCGCGCGGAACGAACCGTCATACAAATTCCCCAGCACCTCAGGCACGAAGTGGCAGCGGCGTACCGTCCCGTCGCCGTCCACGGAGACGACGGACTCGCCCGTGCGGCACGGGAGGCCGTGCGAGGCGTGCGGTGTACGGCTGTACGGGAACAGCGGGTCGAGCTCCCGCCACGGCGCGGCGGCTTCGTCGCTGTAGGAGTGTCCAGCAGCCGCGTTGACCCACAGGTAGACCTCAGCGGGGAGTCCGGCCCGCAGCCGCCGGGCCGCGTCAAGGTGCTCCGGAAGACCCACGACCCCGACGCTGAACCGCACGCCGCGCGCGTTCAGGTCCAGACACCGGCTCAGGAAACGGTCGTACGGGACCTGATCCGGGTGGTAGGTGCCCCACAGGGCCAGCGTGGACAGGTCGGCGGCCTCGGTCCAGGAGGGCAGGGCGCTCAGGTTCGTCTGGATCGCGACGCGGTCCACGTGGGGGAGATGACTGAGTCCGGCGAGCGTACGGCGGTACCAGCTGCGGGAAAGCCCCTCGCCCCACGGCGTGAACAGGACCGACAGCCGCTCCGGCGCGTCGTGCGCCCATGCGGCGAAACGTTCCAGGGCCGTACGGTCCGCCCGCAGCTGCGCCGGACTGTCCCGGCGCTTGGCGAACGGACAGTAGCCGCAGTCGTAGTCGCACGAGGCGAGCGGCCCGCGGTAGAGGATGCTCAGCGCGGAGCCCGTGCCGGGAACAGCCGTGGTCGGCAACCCCAGGAAGGCGGTGCTCACTTGATTTCGTACCCGCCCATGAGGGCCCGCGTACGCGCGGAGAACAGCAGCGGCCCGATGTGGTCGGACCACGCGAGCCCCTCCGGCGTGAGCCTGAGGCCGTCCGCGGCGAGCCATCCCCGCTCGGCCAGCGGTGCCAGTTCGGCGGCGAAGTCGACTGCGGCGTCGGTCCCGAAGCGCTTCCGGTAGGAGACGGCGTCGAGCCCGCCGGCCTGGAGGAGGGACTGGAGCAGATGGCGGCGGCGCTGCTCAGCGTTGTCGAGCGCATAGCCGACCCGCGTTGCGCTGAAGTCATCCTGACTGAGCGTCACGTACTCGTCCAGGATGGACCGCACCTGGGTGGCCGACACCGCGTAGTCGAAGGAGTATTGCAGCTCCGAGGTGTACGAACGGGCTCCGCAGCCCAGGCCGATCATGCCGTCGGACTGGCAGGAGTAGTCGGACTCGGTCGAGTGCGGGGCGTCCGTACGGCGGAACATCCGCATCGAGTACTGCTCGTAGCCGTTCGCCAGCAGGTGGTCGTGCCCTGCCCGGTACAGGTCGAGCCGCTGCCCGTCCCAGTCGGCCCGGGACGCGGCGGTGCGGCCCAGACCGGTCAACGGCCGGACGTACAGCGGATAGAGGTAGACCTCCTCGGGATTCCAGTTGAGCGCGGCGTCCAGCGAACGGATCCACGATTTCCGCGTCTGCCCGTCGATGCCGTAGATCAGGTCGATGTTGAGCGTGGGAAAGCCGGCGGACCGGATGTTCTCCAGCGCCCGCTGGACTTCGGCCTGTTTCTGCGGACGCCCCGCCGCCCGTGCCTCCCGCTCGTCGAAGCTCTGCACGCCGATACTCACTCGCGAAGTCCCGTACGCACGAAGGACTTCAAGGCGCTCCGGGGTCGCGGTGGCGGGTGACGTCTCCACCGACAGCGGGATGCCCGGCAGCGACGCGCCCATCGTGCCGGTCAGCACCGTGAACATCCGCTCCAGCTCCCGGGCGTCCAGATGGGTCGGCGTCCCACCACCCACCGCGGCCAGCGAGAAGCGCGCCCGCGGAACTGCTTCCCGTACGGCCCGCGCCTGGCGTTCCAGCGCCCCGAGGAACCCGGCCACCAGCTCGCCGGGCGCTCCCGTACGCGTGAACAGGTTGCAGAACCCGCAGCGCATCTCGCAGAACGGGATGTGGACGTAGAGGGAGAGGCTTCCGACGTCCTCACCCGCCCACACGTCGCGCAGCGCCGGGTGCGGGTCCAGCGGCCGGTACGCGGTCTTGTGCGGATATGCGTAGACATAGCCCTGGTACGGGCCGACGGCGGGCAGGGTCACGGTCACTCCGGGCGGGACGTGCGGTGTCGGGCGGTCCAGGGGCGGACCCCGACCGTGGCCCGACTGTATGCGGCCCGGCCGACAGAAGACCCGGGCGGGGTCGGCGCGCTCCACGGGGCGGGAGGAATCCCCGGCTGGTCCCGTCAGTCCTGACCAGGAGTCAGGAAGAAGTCCGCGTACGGGACCGTCCACACCACGTCGTGACCGATCCGGTGCCCGGTGTACCCGTCCTCGCCGTACGCCGTGCCGTGGTCCGACGTGACGATCGCGAAGCACGGCCGCCGGGAGGTCATCGCCGCGAACAGTCGCCCGATGTGCCGGTCCACGTACTCCAGCGCGGCAGCGTGGGTCTCCCGGCTGTCGCCGTCCGCCGCTGTCGCGCCCCCGGCGTAGAACCAGTTCGGCTGGTGCAGCGCGGACACGTTGAGCAGCACGAACAGCGGCTTGTCGGTGGTGACTTCCTCGATGTAGGCGACCTGGGCCTCGAAGGATCCCGGCGACGTCACGCCCGTCTCCGGGCTCCAGTGGCTCTCCGCGAACATATTCGGGATAACAGACCCAAGCTGACTCTGCTTGTTGAAGAACCCCACACCCCCCACGCAGACAGTGTGATAGCCGGCCGCAGCGAGCGCGGCCGGCAGGTCCGGAGCGTCGAAGACCCACGTCTTCCCGGCCGTCGACTCACTCCCGCCGAACCGCGCGGCGAACAGCCGCGGATGCGGCCCCTGCCCGACCGGCGTCGGCAGGAACCCGGCCAGCATCGCCTGATGGGAGGCGTACGTGAACGACCCCGGCGCGTGCCGCCGTTCCCAGCGACCTTCCGGCAGCACCTTCGCCAGATTCGGCAGCCGCCCGGCCGCGAGCAGTTCCGTGGCGACGTCGTACCGGAGCGTGTCCAGCGTGACCAGCAACAGGTCGTGTGTGCCCACGATTTCGTTCATATCGGGGTTCTTCATGGCGTTGGAGTCCAGCCCTTGAGTAGTGCGTGCACCTGCTGCGCCCACGTATTACGTCCCTCGAAAAGCACCCCCGGCAGCAGGTCGCCGAAGGCGTTCACCTCGCCCACCGCGTGCCGCCGGCGGTCCGCGGCGAACAGTAGATCAACACCGACGTGCAGGGTGCGCGGGAAGCAGGCGGCAGCCCGTACGCACGTATCCATAGCCTCCGACCAGGCAGTCTCACCCACCGCTGCCCGGACCTGGGCCACATCCCCCCGGGCGTTGCCCAGGTGCAGATTGGTCATCGGCGACGTGCTGGACCGGGCCACAATGTGCGTCGGCCGACCCGCGACAACCAGCACCCGCAGGTCCACGGCCCGGCCGCCCAGCGTCAGTTTCGGCAACCAGCCCTCGACGTGCAGCCCGTCGGGCGCGAGGCCGTCGATGATCGCCGCGACGTCGGCCTCGGCACGGTACTTACGGATCCGCAGCGAGTTGTAGAGCTCCGGTCCAGCCCGCACCAGCTCGACCGAAGTCGTCGCCTGAACACGGTCCCGCGCCGTCTCCAGCGCCACTACACCGGACGCCGAAGAACCGTGCGCCGGTTTGACGAACACCCTCGGACGCCGGAACTCCAGTATTTTCGCCCGGAGTTCACCGTACGAAAAGACTTGAGGCAACGCGGGGGGAACATGCACCCCGGCCGCTTTGAGCCGCGCGTGCGCCAACCGCTTGTCGAACATCACCGCGATCTCGTCCGGATCGTTGACCAGCCGTGCGCCGGGCACCTCCGAGACGGCCGTACGGATGTCCGCAAGCGCGGCGGTGAACCGGTGGTGGCGGACCGAACCCCCCTCGACGCGGTGCGGGTCCGCCTGGCCGCCGAGCAGCCGGTGGACTTCGGCGTCCTCGCCGGGCGAGTCGATCCGTACCGGCCCGGCTGCGAACACAGCCGCGCCGGTGAGCACATCACGCCAGGGGACGAGGCGGAACGGCGGAAGCCCCGCCGCGCGCACGGCTTCGCCGAAGCCTTCGAGTCTGCGGTGCCCCGGGTTGCCGACAACCGTGATCCGCAAGGCTATTCGCTGACTTCGGTGTAGCGGTGCTCCTCGCCGTCCCAGGCGTCGGGCTCCTCGGGCTCCGGCAGCACGAGCTCCACCCCGGCGGGCTCAAGAGTCGTCCTGAGACGCGCTGCGAGCACCTCGCCGATGAAGTGGTGACGGAGATTCAGTTTCTTAAGATGTGTCAGCGGCTGCCCGGCCAGCAGCATTTCGGCTCCGTCGTCGGTCAGAATCCCCATCGACAGGTCAAGGACGTCCAGTTGCGCCACGATCGGGTCCTGCGCGACGGCGGCGGCGATCCCGTCCTGGAACTCGCTGTTCATCAGCCCGAGGTGCTTGAGCTCCGGCAGCAGCGTGCTGGTGAGCAGCCCGGTGAGGTCGCCGGGCGCGCAGTCACCGCCGTAGTCGGGGACGCCGAGCCACACGTCAAGCCGGTTGAGGTTCGGCAGGTCGCACTCGCCCAGACTCCACACGACACCGGCGGGCAGGCCGCCGGACTCGAAGACGAGCGTCCGCAGGCCCTCGTGCCGGACAGGCGCGACCGAGACCTTCTCGCTGCCCCGGACGACCAGCGTCTCCAACTCGGGGAACGCCGCCAACAGTGGTGTCACATCGCCGGAACGCAACCAGGAGATCTCGAACTCGTCCGACTCGATCGCGCTGACGAACACGTGCCGCAGCGCCGGGAACCGGTCGGCGGCAGCCGCCAGGATCGGAATTCCCGGGTGCTGGTCGTCGTCGACCATCGGCTCACCCCAGGTGCCCAGGAGCAGTGCGGTGACCCCGGCCGTGTCGACGTGGTCGAGGAACTCCTGGAAGACGTCCGGGAAAGGCGACCCTTCCCACTCGGCGGCGACCTTCCAGGCGACGTCGGCCGCCGCCGGGGTCTCCTCGTCGGACTGCCGGGCCTCGGGGGCCATGTCGACCGGGAACTCATGGACCGGCAGGCCGCCGAACTCGATGGCGTACTCATCACAGCGCATGACCAGAGATCTTCGCAGAGGCGGCTGACAGCAGCGGTACGGCCGTCGCCTTCGTACTGGTTCAGTGCGAAGGCGACGGCCGCGACATTCAGTGGAGGACCTTGAGGCCCACCACGCAGCCGACGATCCCGAGGAGCAGGAGCAGCTTCGTGACGGAGAAGGCCTCGCCGTCGAAGGCCATCGCGTACGTGACGGTCAGGACGGCTCCGATGCCGACCCACACGGCGTAGCCGGTGCCCACCGGCAGCTCGCGCAGGGCGTAGGACAGACCCGCCATGCTGAGCACGAGGCCGACACCGAAGACGACGGTCGGCGTCAGTTTGCTGAAACCCTCGGATTTACCCAGGGCCGTCGCCCAGACGGCTTCCAGGACACCGGAGACGATAAGAATGATCCAGGCCACGACAAGCTCCCTGTGCGCCGTCTTGTCATAGCCGGGTACGGTGCGCCTCGTCCGGGAGCCGGTCCGGGCTCCGTTTCCAGGATCTCACATTCCGCGTGTATGGGTCATTTTGTGACGATGTGCTCATGACTGGTCACAGTCCGAGGGCCTTCCGTGCGAGGCCGGACCAGTCGTCGGCGGTGTAGTCGATCGCGTGCGTGGCACCCAACGCGCTTACTCTGGACGTCTTTTCGGGTCCACCGGCAAGACAGGCCACGGTGGCGCCGAGGTTCTTCGCGTACTGGACGACGAGCGACCCGATCCCGCCCGCGGCGGCCGGCGCGAGCACGACGTCGTCCGCCGTCAGTTCCGCGATAGCACGGATTCGTACTCGCCGGGCCAGTCCTGTGCGGGGGTGCTCAGGACGGCGCGGCTGACACCGGCGTCCTGATGGACCGCCAACTGCTCGGCGATCGCCGCGGGTTCGCCGAGGAGCGGAAGGTCGTAGGCCTGCCCGTAGGCCAGGTCGTACAGCTCGGCGGTGGTCGTGGCCATCCGCGTGCGCTTGGCGTCGCTGCTGTCCGTACCGACGACGAAGGGGAACGCGAGGGTGATGCCGGGCATCGGGCGGTCATGCGCGTGCGCCAGTCGGCGGAGCTTTTCCGCACCCTCCCTGATGAGTACGGGAGGCAGCAGGGCGGGGAACCACTCGTCGCCGAATTCCAGCTGACTCATGAGTTTGACCTCTGGGTAGGGAAGTGGACTGACAGCGCCTGGTCCGCCGTGATCAGTGCTTAACAACATGAAGTCTGGTTCAAGTCAAGGAATTTCCGCTACTCGCCGACTGTGACGTAGCGTCCGTCGTCGCCCCAGTCGGTGCGCTTCAGTTCCGCGCCGAGTTCCAGTGCCGGCCTGATGGCAGTCGCGGGCCGCTCCCGGATCGGTTCATCGGACAGCCCGCCGCTGCGGAACTCCAGGTGCTTCAGGGGCTTGTGTTCCACCGGACGCAGCGTCAGGTTGAGCCCGTCCTTGACGATCAGCGTCTCCAGTTTCCGGAAGGCGCGCGACAGGGCTGTGATGTCGTCCTGCGGGCTCCAGGAGATCTCCTCCTCTTCCCGACAGGTGAGGTGCCGCGGTGTCGGTCGGGTGTCGGCGATTTCGTCCTGTAGCTCTGAAGGGAGACCTGACACGACGTACAGCCGTCCGGTTCGGGAACCGATCCGCGCGTCGGTACATCGGAGGGATAACTGGGTGGCGCGACGCCGCGACACCCTCTATCGTCAATGTGACGCGAACGGGTGCCGGGGCGGGCTGCTCCGAACTTCAGGAACAGCCCGGCGAGAGCACCACCGCCCGCAGCGGCACTGCGCCTGGTCCGGAACCCCGGGCCCGCAGACCGCCGCGCCCGTCAGGGGAGGGGACCCATGACTGGCACCACCTCACCGGCTCCGCCGGCCACGTTCGACCAGGCGCGCCGCGCGCTCGGCGCGGCCGACGGGGTAAGCGGCCCACAGGATCTGTTCGGCCCGTACGACGGAACCCTCGAAGCATGCCTGCGGGCAGGGGGCCGGACCTACCGGATCCTCGCCCGGCTGCTGCACCCGGACACGGCCCCCGAAGGCCGCCGGGACGAGGCGGACCGCGCGTTCCGGCGGCTCGGCGAACTGTGGGCCGCCTACCAGCAGGACATTACCGGGGTGACCGGCCGACAGGTCGTCATCACCACCCGCGAGCGGGTCTACTCCGTGGGGGAGGAACGGGCCCGCGGAGACATCGCGACCCTCTACAAGGTCGCGTACGTGGCCCCGGACGGAAAGGAGGCCGGCGGGCTGCTGAAGCTGCCGCGGTCGGTCTCCGACAATGATCTGATGGAGCGTGAGGCCGCGGCGCTGGAGCGGATCGGGCGGGACGGTGACCCGGACTACCGGGCATACGTGCCGCGCCTGGTCGAGTCTTTCCGGCACCGCGACGCCGACAGCGGCGTCGAACGCCGGGCCAACATCATCGAGCGGGTCCGCGGCTTCTGCCCGCTCACCGAAGTCAAGGAGGAGTACCCCGAAGGCCTGGACCCGCGCGACGCCGCCTGGATCTGGCGGCGCCTGCTCGTCGCGATCGGCTACGCCCACCGGGCGGGTGTCGTGCACGGCGCGGTCGTGCCCGAACACGTGCTCATCCACCCCCGGCAGCACGGCCTGGTCCTCGTCGACTGGTGCTATTCGACGCTGCTCGCAGAGGGTGGCCACACCCCGGCGATGCTCGACCGGCACGCCGACCTGTACCCGCCGGAGGTCCCGGCCAAGCAGACCCCCACCCAGGCCACCGACATCTACACCGCGACCCGGACGATCGACTGGCTGTTGAGCCCCGAGCTGACACCCAAACCCATCAGCCGGTTCATCCGCGGCTGCACCCTGCCCGCCGAACCCCGGCGCCCGCACGACGCGTGGGCGCTGCTCGCCGAACTCGACGAGCTGCTCGGCAAGCTCTACGGACCGCGCAGGTTCCGGCAGTTCCACATGCCGCGGCGGGCGCGCAGTGCCTGATACGGAATCAGCGCCTGATACGGAATCAGCGCCTGATACGGAATCAGCGCCTGATACGGAATCAGCGCCTGATACGGAATCAGCGCCTGATACAGAAACAGTGCCTGATACAGAAACAGTGCCTGTGACATGAACAAGGGGACGCACGGGGCTCCGAACGCCCCGCGCCTACCCCGGCACGCCCCGAGCGAGCCCCGAGTGCAAAGGAGCACCACAATGGGCGGCGGAAACTGGTCCACCAACGTCTACGACGCGGCGCAGAGCTACAACCGCAGCGCCGGCCGCAGCGCCTTCCACTACAGCGACACCAGCACCCGCTCCCCGCGCTCGACGTGGAAGGCGCACACCAGCCTCGACCCCCACGGAGTTGACGTACGGGAAAGCCGCGACAGCGCCGAACACCCCACCACCCTGGCCATCTCGGTGCTCTTCGACGTCACCGGGTCGATGGGCGGCGTGCCGCGCGTGCTCCAGACCAAACTCCCCGAACTGTTCGGCCTGCTCCTGCGCAAGGGCTACGTCGAGCACCCGCAGATCATGTTCGGCGGGATCGGCGACGCGACCTGCGACCGGGTGCCGCTCCAGGCCGGGCAGTTCGAGTCGGACAACCGCCTGGACGACCAGCTCGGCAGCATCTTCCTGGAGGGCGGAGGCGGCGGGCAGAAGCGCGAATCGTACGAACTGGCCCTGTACTTCCTCGCCCGCCACACCTCGATCGACTGCCACGAGAAGCGCGGCAAGAAGGGCTACCTGTTCATCATCGGCGACGAGATGCCGTACGACCGCGTCAAGCGCCGCGAGGTCGCCGACGTCGTCGGGGACCGGATCGGCGAGGACATCCCCATCGCGGCGATCGTTGCCGAACTCCAGCGCCGGTTCGAGGTCTACTACATCCTCCCGCAGGGCGCGGCGTACGCCGGCGACTCCGAAGTCCTCGGCCGCTGGAAGGCGTTGCTGCGGCAGAACGTCATCGAACTCGACGACCTGGACGCGGTCTGCGAGACGATCGCGCTCACCATCGGCCTCGCCGAGGACGCGATCGACCTCGACGAGGGACTGGCCGACCTGCGGGACGTCGGCCTCGCGCAGAACGCGGCGACGGTCTCGAAGGCACTGTCGGCCTACGCGGACGGCCGCGGCGGCGCGGTGGCCACCACCGGGAAGCTGCCCGGCCTCGACGGCAGTAGTACGGGGACCTCCCGACTGTGAACCACGTAGTAGTCGTGGACCTCGGTTACGGGGACTGCGGCAAAGGAACGGTCGTGGACCGGCTGTGCGCCCGGGCTGAAGCGCGGGGCCGGCCGGTCCACGCCGTCGTACGGTTCAACGGCGGTGCGCAGGCCGCGCACAACGTGGTCACGGACGACGGGCGGCACCACACCTTCGCGCAGTTCGGGTCCGGTACGTTCACGCCCGGTGTACGCACTCACCTGTCCCGGTTCATGATGGTCGACCCGTTGGCGCTCGCGGCCGAATCCGACCACCTGCGGTCCGTCGGTGTCCCCGCCGCGTTCGATCTCCTGACGGTGCATCGGGAGGCGTTACTGACAACGCCGTTCCACATCATGGCGAACCGGGCCAGGGAACTGCGCCGGGGCGACGGACGGCACGGATCCTGCGGGATGGGCATCGGCGAGACCGCGGCGTTCGCACTCCGGCATCCGGAACTCGCCCCCCGGGCAGGTGACTGCGAGCAACCGGCGCTGCTGGTACGGAAAATGACGGCCGTACGCGATTACCTGGAGGCCGCGCTCGGCCCCATGGGCGGACCGGGTCCGGCGGACTGCGCGGCGGTCTACGCGGCGTTCGCCGAACGGGTCCGGCTGGTGGACGACTCCTATGTGCAGCGGATGTTGCGTACGGGACCGTGTGTCTTCGAAGGTGCCCAGGGGGTCCTGCTCGACGAGACGTACGGTTTCGCCCCTTACACGACCTGGTCGACAACAACGTTCGCCAACGCGGAAACGCTGCTGGGCGGGCGGGCGAAGCGGATCGGCGTGGTCCGCACGTACACCACCCGGCACGGCCCAGGACCACACCCTACGGAGGACCAGGCGCTGGACCTCCCGGACGCCCACAACGGCACGGGGCAGTGGCAAGGAGCCTTCCGGGTCGGCCACTTCGACGCGGTCGCACACCGCTACGCCGTCGAAGTCTGCGGGGGAGTGGACGAAATCGCCCTGACACACCTGGACGCCGCCGTTTCCGAGGCGGTTGTCTCGTACGACATCGACGGTTCGGAAGTTGACCGGATCACGCCGGGGATGACGGGGAGTCTGCTGCGGGCCCGGCCCCTTCGGCGCGCAGAGCCGCTGGACTGGCCGGAGTTCGTCAGTGATGTGCTCGGAGCTCCGGTCAGCCTGCGCTCCTACGGGCCGCGGACCGGGGACAAGGTCGACCACCGGTCGCCCCTTGCCGTCGCCCACCCTGCGGGAGAGTTATGACTGGTGCATGACGCACCGTCGGACAGCATGTGCGTGCGGTGATCAGCCGCTCATGCCGAGAGGAGATGAGCGATGGCCGCTCAGCCCCCGTCCGGTGCCCGGCGGCGCGAGGGGGCCTCGACCGCATCGACACGGTCGTCTTCGACTTGGAGGTGCTGGTGGAGGGTGGAGACAGGGCGACCGGAGCGCGCGGCCCCAACGACCCAGCGGTTCAGTCGGCCCAGTCGGCCCAGTCGGCCCAGTCGGCCCAGTCGGCCCAGTAGGGCAGGCGGGCAGGCGGGCCGGCGGGTCGTTGGTGCCAGTGGTGTCAGTGGTGTCAATGGTGCTAGTGGTTCCAGTGGTGTCCACCGGCTCCGTCCCGAAGTCGAAGGGCTGTTCCAGGACGCCCGTGACTGCGGAGCGGTCTGCATCGACGGCGCCCCGCGCGGCTGCGGCCTGCCCGGTCGCGGCGTCAAGGTGGCCCGTCCGGCCGAAGCCCGGCCGAAGCCCGGTCGCGCGTCGCCCCGGAGCGCTGTTTGTCCCGTTTCCGGTGACCTATCTCTCCTTCACTCCAAGCAGTGGTGACACGCGCCCGAACGCGTATTACTCTCCAGTAACATTGGGTTCGCACGCCAGATCGAAGTCTGCTGTCATCCCGGGGGCCCGGCGGATCCTCCGGGGTGATGGACAGGCTTCCTTCCGGGGCGCGTACCCTCGACCAAAAGTTGACGGACCGTCACACGGTGGTCGTGTCCGGCGTCACCCGGTGTGTCCGCACACCGGGCAGGCGCGCGGACGCGGCCGCTGATGGATCATGGGGCCGGAGCCGTCTTGGCCCGATGACCGAGGAGGTGCGCGTGGACCACATCAGGGCGGATGCCATGATGCGGATCATGCGGGCCGGGGATCGCCTCCCTGCGGAGACGCGGCCTCTGACGGGCATGACACCCTCGGCCCGGTGCTGTGCTTGGCGCGAGACCGGGCTGATTCCGTATCCGACGTCGCTTCGCTCCGTCGTATACGGCGCCCGGCGTCGCGCGAAAAACCGGTACCTGGGTGACCGGACGACCACAGGAGAACTGTTGTGAAAATCGTTGTCTGCGTGAAGCACGTACCCGACGCCACCGGGGACCGCGGGTTCGACGAGAACGGCGTGTCCGACCGCGAGTCGGTCGACTCCCTGCTCTCCGAACTCGACGAGTACGCGATCGAGCAGGCGCTCAAGATCGTCGAGTCGGGTGTCGAAGCTGAGATCACCTATCTGACCGTCGGCCCCGACGACGCCAAGGACGCCCTGCGCAAGGCCCTCGCGATGGGCGGCGACAAGGCGATCCACGTCAATGACGACGGCATCCAGGGCGCTGACGCACTGGGTACGTCGCTGATCATCGCCAAAGCGATCGAGAAGGCCGGCTTCGACCTCATCGTCACCGGCATGGCCTCGACGGACGGCACCATGGGCGTCGTCCCGACGATGGTCGCCGAGCGCCTGGGCCTGCCCGCCGTGACCTACCTGGACGAGGTCGCCGTCGCCGGCGGCACCGTCACCGGCCGCCGCGAGGGCGATGTCGCTACCGAGCAGATCGAGGCCTCCCTGCCGGCCCTGGTCTCGGTGACCGACCGCACCGGTGAGGCGCGCTACCCGTCCTTCAAGGGCATCATGGCCGCCAAGAAGAAGCCGCTGGAGTCCTGGGACCTCGACGACCTGGGCATCGACGCCGCACAGGTCGGCCTGGCCGGTTCCTACTCGGCCGTCGACGCGGCCACCAAGCGCCCCGCGCGCACCAAGGGTGAGGTCGTCGAGGACGACGGTGACGGCGGCGTGAAGCTGGCCGCGTTCCTCGCCGCCAAGAAGTTCATCTGACAGCCGTGAGCCGACGGCGACGCGCGAAGCGCTTGGAGCCGCATTAGCCACCGGGCAGTACCGGAAACACCTTCACTACTTCCGGGCTACACCGGACAAGGAGAGAAACACTCATGGGTGAGATCCTCGTTCTCGTCGACCACGTCGACGGAGCAGTGCGCAAGCCGACCCTGGAACTGCTGACCCTGGCCCGCCGCCTCGGCGAGCCGTCGGCGGTCTTCCTGGGCAAGGGCAGCGACGCCGCCGCGGAGACCCTCGGCCGCTTCGGCGCGCAGAAGATCTACGTCGTCGACGCAGCTGAGATCGACGACTACCTGGTGGTCCCGTCAGCCGACGCGCTGACGCAGATCGCCAAGGCCGTATCGCCGGCCGCGATCCTCGTCGCGTCCTCCGCGGACGGCAAGGAGATCGGCGCGCGCGTCGCCGTCCGCCTGGACTCGGGCATCATCACCGACGCGGTCGACGTGTTCGCCGGTGACAACGGCCCGGAGACCGAGCAGTCGGTCTTCGCCGCGACCTACCAGGTCAAAGCGCACGTCACCAAGGGCACGCCGGTCATCACGGTGAAGCCGAACGCCACCACCCCGGTGGAAGAGCCGGCGACCCCCGTGGTCGAGGCCGTGACGGTCGAGTTCTCGGCCGCCGCCACCGGCGTCAAGGTCCTCTCCCGCGCCCCGCGCGAGAAGTCGGACCGCCCCGAGCTGACCGAGGCCGACATCGTCGTCTCCGGTGGCCGCGGCGTCAACGGTGCCGAGAACTTCGTCGTCATCGAGAAGGTGGCCGACGCGCTCGGTGCCGCCGTGGGCGCTTCGCGCGCCGCGGTCGACGCCGGCTGGTACCCCCACAGCCAGCAGGTCGGCCAGACCGGCACGCAGGTTTCCCCGCAGCTGTACGTGGCGGTGGGCATCTCCGGCGCGATCCAGCACCGGGCCGGCATGCAGACCTCGAAGACCATCGTCGCGATCAACAAGGACGAGGACGCTCCGATCTTCGACCTGGTCGACTTCGGCGTGGTCGGCGACCTGTTCAAGGTCATGCCGCAGCTTGAAGAAGAGATCAACAAGCGCAA
This sequence comes from Kitasatospora sp. UYEF31, assembly GCF_057291755.1. NCBI lineage: Bacteria > Bacillati > Actinomycetota > Actinomycetes > Kitasatosporales > Streptomycetaceae > Kitasatospora > Kitasatospora sp. UYEF31. The sequence goes on along the minus strand of NZ_JBXAWK010000077.1, from coordinate 9,561 downwards.
GTGATTCCGTAGATTCCGTAGATTCCATGAAGAAGGGGCACCCCGTGCAGGGGGTGCCCCTTTTTTCAACCGCGGTAAAGCTCTCGTACGGCTCCGGGAAGACTCACGAAGGACGGTAGGGGGCCGCTACCGGGACCCCCTGGCGGGACAGGCCGTCGGCGCCCAGCTCCAGGGCCGTCACGGCGACCTCACGCAGCGCGATGTCCACCAGCCGCCCTCCGCCGTCGAGCCACGACGCGTACGCCGCCACCGCCGCGTGCGCCCCCGTCAGCGGCTCGGCCACCGCGTCGCCGCACGGCACCGGCTCGCCGGTCTCCCCGTCCCAGGCCACCAGGCCCGCGGACACGGCGGTGTCGTCGCCGAACCCGGAGTGTCCCGCCCACGGGCCGGTGCGCCCGTACGCCGTGACACTCACCCAGGTCAGACCCGGCCGGTCGGCCAGGACCTCGTACGGATCAAGCCCGGACCGCCCGTCGTCGATCACTATGTCGACATTTTGGGTCAGCGTTTCAGCGCGCTCCGCGCCCGCCGCCACCAGCAGCCGCGCGCACAGGTCCCCGGCCCAGCCCCGCGAAAGATCCACCACCACCGGGTGCGCCGCCGACCACGGAACCGGACCGGTCACGCTGTGCAGGAGGAACGGGCCCACATCGCCGTCGCCCCAGCGCTCGTCCAGCTGATCGTCACGGATGCCGGGCGTACCCACCCGGGCCGCCGCCAGACCGGCCCGCTGCGCCGCCTCGGCAGCGTCCTCCGCCATCGCGTCGGCGGCCCAGCCGGCCAGCGCGGCCCACGGATCGCCGCGCCGCCCGGTCAGTCCGAGCACGGCGTCGGGCCGGTTCAGCGTGACCCCGACATAGCCGTCCGCCGCACACAGGAGCCGGAACGTCCCGTCAGCCGACAGCGGACCGCGCCGGGTGAAACCCCGTACAGCCGCCCGTTCGCTCAGCAACCGCATGTCGGGCAGGCCGTGTGTCCGGCCACCGCCGTGTCTGACCAGTGCCTCGAACGCCAGGAGCGCCCCGCGCACCGCTGTGGCCGGTGCGCCTGGGGCCGCCAGTGACGGCCCGTCAGTGCGCCCGGTCAGCGCCATGGCGCCGCTCGCCGCCCAGTCGTCGTCCGGGTGCGCGGGCACGGTGCGTATCGCCTCGGGGATGCGCCCGGAAGCGTCGAACACGAAGTCAGCGGTGGTCTCCGTGCCGGCACCCGTACCGAGGCGGGCCAGGAGCCTGGCGGCGTGCCGCAGGCCCGGGTCCACCCCCACGGTCGCCGTCCGCAACCCGGCCAGGGGCAGTCGCATGTTCGCTAGTGGCGCACGGGGGGCGGGGATCGGCGTTTCCCGGTTGACCTCCGTCCCGGCTCCGGCCGAACGGATGTCACTGACAGGCACGTATCGCATGTAAAACCTCGCCCCGGACCACTGTGGACCTGCGGAAAGAAGATCCTTGTCTTGCCACGTCTTGCCACGTCTTGCCACGTCTTGCCACTGAGCCCGCGAAGGGCTCCCCCCGTGCAGCACACAGTGTGCCGGGAAAAGCCCTCCGCGCGGGATCTCAGCCTCGTTACGATCAACCCTGTCGATCAGCCCTGCCGATCAACCCCGCCGATCAACCCCGCCGTCCGATCACCCCTGGACGGGCCGGTTTCCACCCATGTCGGCGTTCGGGGCGGCCTTGGCGACCAGCTCCGGGATGACGTCGGACAGCTCGGACGGCGTCCACCGCTCGCCCTTGTCCACCGTCGGGCCGTTCGCCCAGCCCTCGACCACCGAGATCGTGCCGCCGGCCACCGAGAACACCCGCCCGGTGACGTTCTTGGAAGCGGTGCTCCCCAGCCACACGACCAGCGGCGAGATGTTCTCCGGCGCGAGCTTCTCGGCGAGCTCCGGGTTGTCCGTCGGCCCGGTGGACAGCATCGCCAGGTCCTCGGTCATCCGGGTCAGCGCGGTCGGCGCGATGGCGTTGACCGTTACGCCGTAGCGCCCCAGCTCCATCGCCGCGATCACCGAGAACGAGGCGATCCCGGCCTTGGCCGCGCCGTAGTTGGTCTGCCCGACGTTGCCGAAGATCCCCGACGGCGACGTGGTGTTGATGATGCGCGCGTCCACCGCTTCGCCGGCCTTGGCCAGCGTGCGCCAGTACGCCGCGGCGTGGTGCGACGGACCGAAGGTGCCCTTGAGGTGGACCTTGATGACCGAGTCCCACTCGGCCTCGGTCATGTTCGTCAGCATCCGGTCACGTAGGATGCCGGCGTTGTTCACCACGACGTCCAACCGGCCGTACGTCTCGACGGCCAGGTCGATCAGCGACTTCGCGCCGTCCCACGTGGAGATGTCCTCGGCGTGCGCGACAGCCTCGCCACCCGCCGCCTTGATCTCGTCCACCACACGCTGCGCCGGTCCCGCGTCGGCACCGCTGCCGTCCCGTGCGCCGCCCAGGTCGTTGACGACGACCTTCGCGCCCTCCTGAGCGAACAGGAGCGCGTGCGAGCGCCCGATGCCGTTGCCCGCGCCGGTGATGACGACGACCCGGCCTTCGCAGAGACCACTCATGGATTCCTCCTGTATGAACGTCCAGTTGGACAGGCGTGTGCAGATCCGCGCAACAGATGTACGCAGCAGTGACCACCGATGATCCTCGAACGGATCCGGGCAACTTTCAACACTGTGTCGACAAGTCGTCGCGATCGGCTGCTGCTTCGTGGCGGAGCGTCAGTTCGCGCCCCACCGTACGCAACGCCTCCAGGAGCGGTGTCACCCCCGTGCCCCGCCGCACCGCCGCGAGCAGGTGCCGGCGGGGTGTCGGCCCCAGGACCGGGCGCAGCACCATGCCCGCCGGGACCTGCGACTCCGCGATGGCCGGGACCAGTGTCACCCCGTGCCCCGCCGCGATCATCGCGAACATCGCCCCGAAGTCGGTCATCCGGTGCGCCACCCGTGGCTGGAAACCGGCCTGCTGGCAGGCCGACATGATCACGCTGTGACAGGCAGTCCCCTCGTCCGGGACGACCCAGTCCGCGTCCGCGAGGTGCTCGGCCAGGCCGAGGGTCTTCTCCGCCGCCAGGGGATGGTCCGCGGGCAGCCCCACCTGGAACGGCTCCACCAGGAGCGGGTGCAGCTCGATCCTTGGGTGGTCCGCCCCCGGCAGCGACGGAGAGGTCATCACCACGGCCAGGTCCAGATCCCCCGCCACCACACGCGGCAGGGCGTCCTCCGTCTCCCACTGCACGACCTCGTACGTCCACCCCGGGTGGGTGACTCTGAGCCGCGCCACCGCCGGAGCGATCACATCCGAGATCCCCGTCGGGAACCCCGCCACCACAGCCCGGCCCGTCTCGCCCGCAGCCTGTGCGGCGATGTCGGCCCGCGCCTGTTCGATCCGCGCCCCGATCGCGTCCGCGTGCGACAGCAGCACATGCGCGGCCCCGGTCAGCCGCACACCACGACCCTGCCGCTCCAGGAGCGGCGCCCCGGCCTCCTTGGACAGCACCGCCAACTGCTGCGACACCGCAGACGGCGTCAGGTGCAGCCGTGTCGCCGCCGCGGCCACCGTGCCGTGTTCGGCCAGAGCCTGGAGGACGCGCAAGCGCTTGAGTTCCATCCGTACGACCTTTCGTCATCCGCGCAGCTGAAATCCGTACGCAATCGTCTGTGTAGTAAAACTAACGAATCAAGGTCAAAAAATATAGCTGGACCATGATGATGTGCGGGGTCAACACTTGCCCCATGCAGCGCATCCACGCACTTCAAGCACTTCTGGTCGCCGTCATCTGGGGCGTCAACTTCGTTGCCATCGACGCCGGACTCGACCACTACCCGCCGCTGCTCCTCGGGGCCCTGCGGTTCCTGTTGGTCGCGTTCCCCGCCGTGTTCTTCATCCGGCGTCCCAAGGTGCCCTGGCGATTGATCATCGGCGTCGGGGTGTTCATCGGCGTCGGCCAGTTCGGGCTGATGTTCAGTGCGATGCACGCGGGCATGCCCGCCGGACTTTCCTCCTTGGTACTGCAGTCCCAGGCGGTGTTCACCGTGCTGCTCGCCATGGTCCTGCTGGGCGAACGGCCGCGCCCCGCACAGCTGGCGGCGCTCGGCGTCGCCACCGTGGGCATGGTGGTGATCGCCCTCGGCCGCGGCCAGGCCGCGTCCCTGTGGCCGTTCCTGATGATCGTCGGCGCCGGGGCGTCCTGGGCGGTCGGCAACATCCTGACCCGCAAGGCCGGCGCAGGAGCCGGGCTGGGACTCATCATCTGGTCCTCGCTCATCCCGCCGATCCCGCTGGCCCTGCTCTCCCTGGCGATTGAGGGACCGTCAGCCGACCGGCGGGCGCTGACCACCGTCGACTGGTCCGCGGTCGCAGGGCTGGCCTTCGTCGTGATCGTGTCGTCGTTCGTCGGCTACGGCCTGTGGTTCGGCCTGCTCCGCCAACTGCCGACCTCGACGGTCGCGCCGTTCTCGCTGCTCATCCCGGTGTTCGGCATGCTCGCCGCGTGGTGGGCACTGGGGGAGCGGCCGGGGCCATGGGAGCTCGTGGGCGGCGGGATCGTGCTGCTCGGCCTGGCACTGGCGCAGATCCCGGCGCGGCGGGCGAAGACGATTGTGGTGGCGGCTTCGGTGCCGTTGCTCACAGGACCGAGCGCACCGCTTCCGGGGAACGCCCGACGACAGCGTGTCCGTCTTCCGCGGTGATGATCGGGCGCTGGATCAGCTCCGGGTGCGCGGCGAGGGCGGTGATCCAGCGGGCCCGGTCCGCGTCCGCACGGGTCCACTCGGCGGTCTTCAGTTCCTTCGCCACAGCCTCACCGGTCCGGGTGATGTCCCACGGCTCCAGACCGAGGCGCGCGAGCACGGCGGTGATCTCGGCTTCGCTCGGCGGGTCCTCGAGATAACGCCGTACGGTGTACTCCGCGCCGGCCGCGTCGAGGATTTCCACTGCTGCACGGCACTTGGAACACGCGGGGTTGAGCCAGATCTCCATGGGAGCAGTTTAGGAACGTGCGGGAAGCTCCTGCGCTCGCCGCCCTGACGCGCTCCGACGCGGTCAGTTCGAAACTATGTACGTGTTCACCGGTGATCGCTAAGGTCCTCGCAGACATCCTTAGGGGGACCACACGTGATACGTGCACCACGTATGCGAACGCTCGCAGCTGTCCTGATAGTTTCCGCGTTCTGCCTGACAGCCTGCGATGACGGTGACGCCAAAACCATCGTGGCACCGCCCACGGTATCGACTGCCTCGCAGGGTGCGGTCTCGAAAGTAGTGCCTGACGTCACCGGGCTGAACCTGCCGACGGCCCAAGCGAAACTCGTGGGCGCGGGATTCAGCAAGATCCAGGTGCGGGGGGAGTTCTCCGTCGCTGATCCGCAGACTCTGGTCTGCGCGCAGACGACCCAGAGCGCAGGGCGGATGGAGGAAACGATCCTCCTGTTCAACATTGTCAGGTCGACGGAATCCTGCACGGGGGCGAGCCCGAGTCCCGCGCCGTCAGGCGTGACGCTGACACCCACACCCACACCGACTGCGCCTGGTGGTGGGTCGGTCGGCGGAGCGGTGACCGGGGGTGGAGCTTCTGGGAGCGCGGGTGCCTCCGGCGGATCGGGGAGTTCGAGTAGCTCTGGCGCGTCCAGCGGTTCGAGCAACACGGGTGGCGGATCAGGATCGCGGCCCACCACGCTGAAACCAGCCGACCCGAAACCGCCGGGCACTCAGGAACCTCACAAGACCCAGAAGCCGAAACCTGAGCCCGAGAAGCCCAAGGCCGGAGTGCACCCGGGGGCTTACTGCTCCCCGGTGGGCGCGCTCGGAGCGACCTCCAAAGGCACATCGATGGTGTGCTCTAAGCTCCCCGGCGAGAAGCAGGCCCGCTGGCGGGCCGCGTAGCGCTTAGGACTCGTAACAAAATTGGGCTGTCTGACCTGCGGGAATGCGGTGTGTGTCAGGCATCGTTGATGCTGCCGGAGGTGTGAGGCCGCCGGGACGAAGAAGAGCACACGTCGGCCCTGGGAGGTCGATGACGGCCTGGGGGAGCGGATCGAGCCGCTGTTGCCACAGGAACCTGGGCTTCGGCTCGGGCATGACGTGCTGGCGGCGGCTGCACGACTGGAACGGGGCCGGGGTCTGGCAGCGGCCGCATGAGGTGCTGCCGGCCGAGTTGCGGGCCGCCGACCTGCTGGACCTTTCCCAGGCCGCGGTCGACGGCTCGCAGGTGCGGGCGCTGCAGGGCGGTCCGGTGACCGGACCGTCGTCGGTGGACCGAGGCAGGACCGGCAGCAAGCACCGTGTGATCGTCGAGGCGCACGGGATCCCGTCGGCCGCGACGCTGACCGGCGGCAACCGCAACGACGACCTCCACCAGGCGTTCCTCACCCCGGGCTACGCGATCATCTGCCAGCGCCGACTGAAGACCTCACTTTTGAGCTGAATCCTAAACGCCTTCGATGATGCGGAAGTCGCGCTCGACGCCGTCGGACAGGGCGAGCAGCGCCTGCTGGTAGGCCTCACTCGCGTGCGCTGCGACGGCCTGTTCGAAGCTGTCGAACTCGATCAGGACGACGCGTTCGGCGACGCCGTCGTCGTGGGCGACGACCCGCCCGCCGCGGGCGAGCAGCCGTCCGCCTCCGGCCTCGATGGCCGGACCAGCCAGCATGATGTAGGCAGCCAGCTTCTCGGGGTCGGAAATGGTGCGGTAGGCGCTGACCCAGTAGCCCTTGGCCACGAGAACCTCCAGTGTTCGGAAAGTGCGCGTCCGAGAACGCACGTCGGAAAGTGCACGTCTGACGCCGGATTCACTGCTGCGAGCGAGCGCACCACGCCTTCGGCCCCGACCGGGAGCACCCCGCCCAGCGCGCGCAGCGGATGCAGGCCGCCGGGCTGACGGTGGTCAGCGTCACGCCCGCGCAGATCCGCACGGACGGGGCGGCCCTGACCGGCATCCTGCGGGGCGCTTGGGGGCGACCGCCGCCGGAGTTCCGGATCGTGCGGGGAACCGGGTGACGCGGGGAGCGCCCTGGGCTGGGAAGCGCCTTGAGCCAGTGACGGATGCTCACGGCCGGCCGCGATCATCCGTCACTGGATCATGAAGACTTACTTCGTGATGCCGTACCGCTCCATGCCGAACGCCTTGATCGCGTTGCCGCGGAAGAGCTTGTAACACTCCTCCTGCGTCAGGCCCGCCTTCGTGGCGATGTCCAGCGCGATCTTGTGCGTGTTCGGGAACGTCGAGTCCGCGTGCGGGTAGTCGACCTCGAAGCAGATCTGGTCGATCCCGATGAGGTCGCGGTTCCGCAGGCCGATCTCGTCGTCGAAGATGCAGCCGTAGATGCGGCCCTTGATGTACGAGGACGGGGCGTTCTTCAGCGAGGAGCCGAAGGAGTTGTCGTCCCGCTCCGCCCACAGCTTGTCGGCGCGCTCCAGGACGTACGGCATCCAGCCGACCTGGCCCTCGGCGTACGCGATCTTCATGTTCGGGAAGCGGTCGAGCACACCGGAGAAGATGTAGTCGACCATCGAGCCCATGGCGTTCTGGAACGTCAGCGTGGACGACACGATGAACGGCGCGTCAGCCGACGTCGACGGCATCTTCGAGGACGAACCGATGTGCATGCACACGATCGTGTTCGTCTCCTCACAGGCGCGGAAGAACGGGTCCCAGTAGCGGTCCTTGTCATGGATGCTCGGCAGGCCCAGGGGGGCCGGGTTCTCCGAGAACGCCACGGCGAACGAGCCCTTGGCGGCGCAGCGGTGGATCTCCTTGGCCGCGAGCTGCGGGTCCCACAGGGGGATCAGCGTCATCGGCAGGAGGATGCCCTTGCCGTCGTCGGCGCACCACTCGTCGATGATCCAGTCGTTGTACGCCTGGACGCACAGGAGCGCGAGCTCCTTGTCCTGGCGCTCGTAGAACGCCTGGCCGCAGAAGCGGGGGAGGATGTTGGGGAAGCACACGGAGGCGTCCATGTGGTTCGCCTTCATGTCCTTCAGGCGCTCCGACTGGATCCACGCGCCCGGGCGGATGTCGTCGAACGTGACCGGGGTGACGTCGAGGGTGTCGAACCCGACGGCCGCGGAGAGCTTCGGGAACGGGTAGACCAGGTCGTCGTACAGCCACCAGTCACACCATTCGCCGTCCTCAGCGCCGCGCTCGTAGCTGAAGACACCGCCGATGAAGTTGAACTTGGCCTTCTCCCGGACGACGCGGGGGCCGCGGTCCTTGTACTTTGCCGGGAGTCGGTCCTGCCACAGGTTCGGCGGTTCGACCACGTGGTCGTCCACCGAGATGATCCGGGGGATTTCGAGGGCCATGCTGTTCTCCTCCGTGCTGTGTCCGCGCCGCTCGGAGGCGGGTGGAAAGCGTCCACGACTCCGCTGCGCCGCGTCGTGTCCGGCACCCGCCCTCGCGGCGAAAACGTCATTGGTCGGCGGCTTGATCCCGACCTTGTCGCCATGCCCCCCATCACATCCCGTCAGAAGCCCTTGGCCAAGGGGCAGTTTCCGATGAAGATATGCCGTACAGGAATAGCTTCTGCGGTCTTCGACACTCTTCAACGGCTGGGACGACCATGGCTGGAACAACTTTGGAGCTGCGTGATCTGCGGTGCTTCCTCGCGGTAGCCGAGGAGCGGCACTTCGGCCGGGCGGCGGAGCGCCTCTACCTGTCGCAGCCGATGGTGAGCAAAGCCGTACGAAGGCTTGAACAGCAGCTGGGATCACGACTTGTCGACAGATCGTCACTGCCGGTGTCGCTCACGCCCGCGGGTGAGGTGTTCCGCCGCAAAACGGACGAAGCGGTGCGCCTGCTGGACGACGCGGTGGCTGACGTGCGGCACCGGGCGCACCGGGAGGCGGGGCAGGTGCGCGTCGGCTACACCTCGGGCCTCGGCCCGTCCCTGGTGTCCACGGCCATCTCCGCGCTCCACATCCGCTACCCGCAACTGCGTGTGCAGTGGACCAGTGAGCCCACCGCGCGCCAGGTCGCCGACGTGCGGGAGGGTGCGCTCGACGCCGGAATCGGCTGGATGCCCGAACTGGGACCCGGCTTCGAAACGGCGCGGGTCGGCACCTTCGCCTTCGTCGCGCTGGTTCCCCAGGGGCATGTCTTCGCCGGCCGTGAGACGGTGGATGTGACAGAGATCGTCTCCCAGGGACGGCTGGTGGTCTGGCCCCGGCAACCGCACCCCAGGCTGTACGGAAGGGTCACCGAAGCGCTCCGCGACGCCGGCGCCACGGAGATCGTCGACGCGTACGGCAGTGTCGACGACGTGATCGCCCGGGTGGTCGACGGCGAGGGCATCGGCCTCTCCCCGCGCAGCTGGGCCCGGCAGCGGCCCGTGCGGGGTGTCGTCCAGGTGCCGCTGACCGGAGCACCCGACGTGGCGGTCACCGTCTTCTGGCGTACGGACCGGGAGCACGCCGGAGTGAAGGCGCTGGTGGAACTGCTCCGTACGGTGGCGGCCGACAGCGACCTCGCCGAGCAGCTGTGAGAGGGCGTTTAATGTAGGCAAATTTACCTTTATGCACTAGTAAGTCCCTCGCCAGGTTGGTGTTGTTTCGTCCGTTATGCGCTTGGCGAGGT
>NZ_JBXAWK010000076.1:0-24386 GCF_057291755.1 Kitasatospora sp. UYEF31 | reverse complement strand
ACGGCATCAACCCCCTCACCGCCCTACGCGACCTCTTCGCCGGACGGTCATGGATGCTGCCCACAACCAGCTGAAACCCCTAAACAGTTACCTTTGGTAAGCAAGCCGAAAAGATTGCCGCGGGCGCTCACGAGTGCCTTGCGTTCCTCCGAGCCGACTCGGCCGGAACTGTTGATTGCATGACGCGCGCGGTTGGCGCGCAAATCCCCGTCATCGTCTTCAAGGAGAGTGGTAGTGGCTCAACACCGATGCAGTCCCCCTAAGGGGTCTAGCGCGTCCTCTTGGCAGTGCGGCCACTGTTCGGCCCGCTGGACACGCAACGGCTCGGCGTGGAGCCGCAGTTGAGCCACTGACCTACAGACAGACGAAGCCCCGCCGGATGGGCCGGCGGGGCTTCTGTGTGAGGGACCGTCATGCGTCACCAAGCGGAAGGTCCGGATGCTGGTCAGCCTCACATGACACCGATGATACGTGCCACTTAGGTACCCGAGCAAGAGACCAAGGAGGCTGTTTGTTACTGAAGAAGAGTGGTTGATTTACTGGGAATCTCGGCTACCACCCCGTAGTGATGAGTGGCTAGATGATTTGATGTCGATCTACGGGATTAAAATCAAACGAGCATCAGACTCGGGGAACCGGTTCGATGTCCCCCGGATTGAATAGACTCCCCTTGCTGGCAGGATGAATTATGATAGCTGAGAGGCTGTGCAGAATGACGGCCCGCTTTTGTTCGATGGTGAGATCTTCCCAGCGTTCTTGAAGATCTACCGCAACACCTTTATTTCGCGTCGTGTGTGCTTGGAAGCGTGCGCGGTCTTGCGTAAGCTTGTCGCGTCGCTTTTCAAGTTCTTCAATAGCGCCAATGTACGTGGCGGTAGAGATTCGCTTTCCCTTCCAAGCCTCATTGATTTCTGAAATTTCCGACTGGACCTCGTCAAGCTCGGCCACGTCCGGCCACTCGGTAGATTCTTCGTGAATCTCACTGGCTTTCTTCTCTTGATCGAGGAAGACGAGTTTTGTAATGAGGGAATCTACCTTTTCACCAACCCGGGCAATCTTGCCGCAACCCCCATCGCTGATCCCCGGGCAAGCGTAACGATACTGAGAGGTCCCCTCTTTGCGTCCGGACCTCGGGAATGCCCTCATTTTGTGACCGCAAAGCCCGCACCTTGCGATGCCTGACAACAGGTACTTTGTAGCGTTATCGTACGTCTTGTCTTGTGCTCTTGTTTCAAGGATTGATCTCAGGTCAAACCACTCATCAGGCGTAATGATGCGTTCCCAAACACCTTTGACGGGATGGCCGGATGGGCCGATGAACAACTTCCCTTGATGCATCCGGTATCCACAAATTCGAGGATTTAGAAGCATCCTCCGAATTTTGCTGTCATCGAATACGTTCCCCGCAGGGCTCTTAATGCCTGCTTCGATCCACTGCCGGGCAATCGTAGCGATACGAACGCCTTTCAGTACATCCTGTGCCGCAGAACGGAGAAGCTTAGATTCCTCGGGATGTAGAAGCTTTCGGGTTTCCCTGTCCCATCCGAACGGAGTTCTTCCGCCGGGAAGCGAACCGGTTTGAGCAAGCTCAAGATGTTTTCTTTGCGTGCGCCGCGAAGTGTCATTTGAGGACTTGTTGGCCATGATCACTGCAAATCGAGCCATCGTGCGGCCGTCTTCAGATGCGAGATTGAAAGTCTGGCTGACCGTATCAAACACGGCTTCCGGCCGAACCTCGTAAATATCAATCGCGCGTTCAATGTCGCGCGGCTGCCGGAAAAGACGGTCAATGTCGTACGCGACAAGACCGTCAATTACGCCGTTGGCAAAGTCCTCTAGCATCCGCTCAAAATTTGGGCGGGTAACACTCTTCTTCCATGCCGATAGCTCGTTGTCCTCGTAAGTCTCGGCCACAACCCATCCGCGGGCTTCGGCTAGGCCGGTTCCGTCGTCGGTCTGCCGGCCAACGCCTGTGGCATCCTTTTCGTCGTCCTTACTGATCCGGACGTACACGCCAACGCGCGGCACTCCAACGCCTACCCGTGTCGCCTGTACGGCTACGTCAGCCAGTCGGCTTCCTGCCCTTGTCTTTGTCGCCACGTCATGCGCTCCCGAGCTGTGTAGGCCGCTTACAACAACCAGACTTGCCCGGAGGTTACATCATCCGTCCTTCTGAACACAGAGCTTTCCGTGTTCACGTCTTCCGCCCGCGCGGCTCTGTCGGGTGCGGGTGGCATGCTTGCGCGCATGACTGAGCAGAAGAACCTTTTTGGTGGTCCTGACCCGACGCACCTCTCTGAGACGCCGGAACCTGTGAAGCTCCTTGAGGCAGGCACCGACCCGGCCGAGGTAGCCGCGAAGTTCCCGACCTTGTCTTTGGCTTGGGCTGAACTTGCGGACACGGCGTACGTCAAGGGCAACGTCATCGAGTCGTACGCGTACGCCCGTACCGGTTACCACCGCGGCCTCGACTCGTTGCGCCGTGCCGGCTGGAAGGGGCACGGTCCGGTGCCGTGGGCGCATCAGGCAAATCAGGGCTTCTTGCGCTGTCTCGCGGCACTAGCGCGCGCGGCCGAGGCCATCGAAGAGACAGACGAAGCCGCTAGGTGCTGGGAGTTCCTTCGTGACAGCAGCGAAGAGGCGTACAGTAAGCTGCGTACTCAAGGTAACTAGTTCCATCCTTCTCGTGGGAGCACGAGCCCAACCGCGGCTTCCTCCGCGCCCTGCACGCCCTGGCCCGCGCGGCCGGATCCATCGGCGAGGAGGAGGAGTTCAACCGCTGCACGATCTTCCTGCGCGACTCCAGCCCGGCGGGCGCGAACGCCCTGGAGGGCTGAAACCCGCAGCGGCTCCACCACGAGGCGACTGAGCGACGCGGGCACGCAGACGTGCTTCGCCCCGCCTACAGAAACAACCGCCAGGCGGCCGGTCGTACGGTCCAGGTGCGACTCTGCACCGGGCCGACGGGCCGGCCGTCTGCGGCGTAGCTGAAGTCCCGGCCGCGGACGGTGATCTCCCGGGCGTGCACTTCGCCGTCCGGCGCCGTCGCGCCGGGTCCGTCGCCGTTCACCGACGCGGGAGCGGCGGGCGTACGGCGGCCCTGGCTCGGCAGGACCAGCCTCCCCGGCGGGGGACACCGGGTGATGGCCACGGAGGCGGTCCCGACGGGCAGCAGGCCGGATTTGTCGGCGGCCTGCGAGTAGCAGCCGACCCGCAGCGACAGCACCGGCCGGTCCAGATCGCACAGCACGGCCCCGTCGGCTTCGATGCGCAGCCGCTGCCCCGCTGTGCCACTCAGCCGTCCCAGCGGCGGCAGAGCGGCTCCCACGGTGCTGCCGAGGGTGTTCGCGGTGACCCCGCACAGGGTGTCCCACGTACGCCGGAAAAGGTTGGTGTGGTCTTCCTTCGCGGCTCTCATCCGGATGCCAGGGCCGATGTGCACCGACCGCAGGGCCACGTCGCCCATCTCGTCGAGCAGCAGGTCGAGGGTCTGTTCCCGGCCCCCGAGGGCGATCCTGGCCGCTTTCGCCGGTTCGGACTGCAAACCCAGTGCGGTGGCCAGCGACGGGAACCCGTGGACGGCCGCGCCGATCGGCACGATGCCCAGCGGAGTGTCGGCGAGTTCGTCGTGCCGTCCCAGAATGCGGACCACATCGTGGATTCCGCCGTCCCCGGCGATGACGACGACACGCCGTCTGCCACGACGCTTCAGTGCCCGCTCCAGGTCGGATTCGTCCGTTGGAATACACATTCTGACCGGCACAGATGCCTTAATGACATCCAAAGCGACACGTACGGACTCGGCGTCCATAGCGCGTGCCACAGGGTCAATGATCACGAGCAGCGCGCGCTCGGCCGACACCGATCGTCCTTCCTCAGGTAACCTCTCCCCGTAAGAGCCCCTTGCGTACAAATGTGCGCCAAGGGGTTTCAGACTGTCCGGGGCTCCCGAAGACTGGCATGCCCCGCCTGGAAGAGGTGTACGCCTTATGCCCGCGCTCGTACTGCTCGGAGCCCAATGGGGTGACGAAGGTAAGGGGAAGGCGACCGACCTGCTCGGTGGGTCCGTCGACTACGTGGTCCGCTACCAGGGGGGGAACAACGCCGGCCACACTGTGGTCATCGGCGACAAAAAGTACGCCCTCCACCTGCTGCCCTCAGGCATCCTGACACCCGAATGCGTGCCGGTCATCGGCAACGGCGTCGTGGTGGACCCGGGTGTCCTGCTGGAAGAGATCCGGGGCCTGCAGTCGCAGGGCGTGGACACCTCCAAGCTGGTGATCAGCGGAAACGCCCACCTGATCACTCCGTACCACCGAACCTTGGACAAGGTCTCCGAGCGCTTCCTGGGGGACCGCAAGATCGGGACCACCGGTCGCGGCATCGGACCGGCCTACGCCGACAAGATCAACCGTGTCGGTGTGCGCGTCCAGGACCTGTTCGACGAGAGCATCCTGCGGCAGAAGATCGAAGCCGCGCTCCGCGACAAGAACCAGATGCTGGTCAAGATGTACAACCGGCGCGAGCTCAGCGTGGAGGCCGTGGTTGAGGAGTTCCTCGCCTACGCCGTGCAGCTCAAGCCGTACGTCGCGGACACCACTCTGCTGCTGAACCAGGCGCTGGACCAGGACAAGATCGTGCTCCTGGAAGGCGGCCAGGGCACGCTCCTGGACGTGGACCACGGCACGTATCCGTTCGTGACCTCGTCGAACCCGACCGCGGGCGGCGCCAGCGTCGGCTCCGGCATCGGCCCGACGAAGATCACCCGCGTGATCGGCATCCTCAAGGCCTACACGACGCGTGTCGGCGCGGGTCCGTTCCCCACGGAACTGCTCGACGCGGACGGCGAAGCGCTGCGCCGGATCGGCCACGAGAAGGGTGTGACCACTGGTCGCGACCGACGCTGTGGCTGGTTCGACGCTGTCATCGCGCGTTACGCCACCCGGGTGAACGGCCTGACCGATTTCTTCCTCACCAAACTCGATGTGCTGAGCGACTGGGACGAGATCCCGGTCTGCGTCGCGTACGACATCGACGGTGTGCGCCACGACGAGCTGCCCATGTCGCAGACCGACTTCCACCACGCGAAGCCGATCTACGAAATGCTGCCCGGCTGGCGTGAGGACATCACCGGGTGCAAGACGTTCGAGGAGCTTCCGAAGAACGCGCAGTCGTACGTGAAGGCGCTGGAGGACATGTCCGGCACCCGGATCTCCGCGATCGGCGTCGGCCCGGACCGCAACCAGACCATCGAGATCCACTCGCTGATCTGATACCGGCTCCAAGCACGGGCGTCGTCCTCCCGTCCCCGTCGCTTCGCTCCGGGGCCGGTCGGCGCCCGTGCGTCGCCGGAAAGGCCGCGTCCTTTGGACGCGCTCCTTCGCTGCGCTCAGTCGCCTCGTGGGGGTGGGGCCGGGTCGTTTCGTTCCGGGGCCGGTCGGCGCCCGTGCGTCGCCGGAAAGGCCGCGTCCTTTGGACGCGCTCCTTCGCTGCGCTCAGTCGCCTCGTGGGGGTGGGACTGGAAGTGGCCCCGTCAGCGTGTGCTGACGGGGCCACTTCGTCTTGATCGTTGCTGCTCAGCCGGCGGCGGCGTTGTTGTACTTGTCGATGAACTCCTTCATCGAGTCCGCCGCCTGCTTCATCGCCGTCGCGGGGTCCTGGGTGCCCTGGATGGAGCGTTCCAAGCCCTCTTCGGCGGTCTTGCGGGTCAGCGGCATGACCCCGAGCAGGCACCCGGAAGTCGCGACTGACGGCTTGGTCGCGTGCAGTTGGTCGATCGCGACCTGGAACTGCGGGTACTTCGCGACCCAGTCCTTGTCGAGCTTCTCGTCCAGGGCTTTGGTATTGATCGGGAAGTAACCCGTGCCCGTGTGCCACTTCGCCTGGGCGGCCGGGGTGGAGACGGACTTCACGAACTCCCACGCCGCGCGTACTGACGCATCGTCATGACCGGCCGCGTTGATCCACAGTGAGCCGCCGCCGATCGGACCGCCACCACCGGCGGTGAGGCCGGGGTACGGCGCGGTCGCGACGGTGAACTTGCCCTGTGCCGCGGTCAGGTAGCCGCGCAGCGCACCAGTGGACTCCAGGCCCATCGCCACCCGGCCGGACTTGAACGCGGCCTGCGCGTCGTCGGTCTTGCGGCCGGTGTTGACCGCGTAGCCGTTCTTGACCATGTCGGCCCACCACTGGGCGACCTTGACGGCCTCGGGGGAGTCCAGCAGGGCCTTGTCCGCGCGCTGCGTCCGGCCGTTGTCCTTGTCGCAGTACTCAGCGCCGGACCGGGCCACGAACTGTTCGAGGAACCAGCCGTAGATCGCGGCGTTGAACCCGTACTGCACGGTCTTGCCGTTGCCGTCCTTGACGGTGAGCTTCTTGGCGTACTCGGTCATCTCGTCGAGCGTCCGCGGCGGCTTGGCCGGGTCGAGCCCGGCCTTCTTGAACGCGTCCGCGTTGATGTAGAGCAGCGGCATCGAGGTGTTGAACGGCATCGAGTTCAGCGTCGGCTTCCCGTCCGCGCCGGGCACCGTGTAGTAGCTGCGGATGTTCGCGTCGATGTCGTCGAGCGGGTAGCCGTCCTTGTCCGCGAGCGCCTGGACGGGCATCGTCTGCTTCGAGTCGATCATGAAGCGGGTGCCGATGTCGTAGATCTGGATCAACGTCGGGGTGGCCTTCTGCTGCACCGACGCCTTGTACTTCGCCACGACGTCGTCGTACTCGCCCTGGAACAAAGGCTTGATCCGGACCTTGCCCTTGTGCGCATCGTTGAACTGCTTGACCAGGGCGTCCAGCGCTTCGCCGTTCTTGCCCTTCATGCTGTGCCAGAAGTCCACGACGACCTCGCCCTTGTGCGAGTCGAGCGCGGCGGCGGCGGGCACCGTACGGCCTTCGGCGTTCTGTCCGGCGCTCGCACAGCCGCTGAGGGCCAGAACGAGAACGGCCGTACCGGCCAAGGTTTTTTTCAACGACCTGAACGACTTCAACGATCTGAACGACTTCAACGACTTCAACGACTTCGCAGTCACTTCACCGCTCCCGCAGTCAGGCCGCGGACGATGAACTTCTGGCCGAAGACCACAAGCAGCAGCGTCGGGATCAAGGAGAGGGACACCCCGGCCAGGATCAGGCCGGGGTCGGCGGCCTCGGCGTCGCGCAGCGCGGACAGGCCGATCTGCAAGGTCTGCATCTCCCGGGTGCGGGTGATGATGAGCGGCCAGAAGTACTGGTTCCAGGTGTTGAGGAAGACGTAGATCGAGATCGCGGCGATGGCCGGTTTGTTCAGCGGCACCAGGATCTTCCACAGGAACCGCCAGTGCCCGGCTCCGTCCATCACGGCCGCGTCCCGCAGCTCCATCGGGAACTGTAGGTAGGCCTGCCGCAGCATGAACACCCCGAAGCCGGAAGCCAGGAACGGCAGGGCCAGGCCGAAGTACGTGTTGGCCAGCCCGGCGTCCGAGATGGTCTGGTAGTTCGGGATGAGGATGGCCTCCCACGGCACCATGATTGTGGCGAGGAAGAGGCCGAACATCCCCGTCTTCCAGCGCATCGGCAGGAAGACGAAGGCGTACGCGGCGACGATCGCGAGCAGCACCTGCACGACCGTGACGACTGTCGCCACGATCGCCGAGTTCAGGTACTGGCGGCCGAGCGGGATCGCGTCCTTGACGGCGGTGAAGTTGTCAGTGTGCAGCCCGGAGGGGACCAGGTCGGGCGGGTAGGTCGCGAGTTGGTCGGGCTTCATGAACGCCCCGGCCACGGCGTAGTACAGCGGGAACGCGATGGTGATGAGCATGAGCGCCAGGACGAGGTACGTGACCACCTGCGAGACCACGGACTTGGTCTTCTTGCCGACCGCGCGCGTGGGCGCGGGTGCCGACTCCACGTTGTCTGTCATGAGTAGTGCACCTTCCGCTCGATCACGCCGAACTGGACCGCGGTGCAGGCGGTGACGACCAGCATCAGCACCACGGCCTGCGCGCTGGCCAGGCCGAAGTCGCTGTTCCCGTACGCGAACGCGGTCTGGTAGATGGAGTAGACGAGGGTGGTCGTCGAGCTGTCGGGGCCGCCGCGGGTGAGGATGTGGATCTGGCCGAAGCTCTGCAGGGCGTTGATCGTGGAGACCACGACCAGGAAGAACAGCTGCGGCGACAGCATCGGGATGTACACGTTCCTGGCCAGCCGCCAGCCGGTCGCGCCGTCCAGCCGGGCCGCCTCGACGACCTCCTGCGGGATTGAGCCGATGCCGGCGGACAGCACCAGCACGTTGTACCCCAGGGCCATCCACGCCGAGGTGATGCCGACGGAGACGATGGCCAGGTCCGGGTCAGTCAGCCAGTTGACCGGGTCGACGCCGACCTTCGACAGGATCCCGTTGAGCACGCCGATCGCCGGGTTGTAGAGCACCGCGAAGATGACCGAAGCGCTGGCGACGGAGAACGCGAACGGCAGGGCGAAGGCCGTACGGAAGAACTTGACGCCGCGGATCCTGGCTTCGAGCAGCAGCACGATCAGGAGCGCGCCGAGGATCGCCGGGATCACCGTCAGCAGGGTGAACAGCACGGTGGTCCACAGCACTTTGCCGAATTCGGCGGTGAAGAGGTCCTGGTAGTTCGCCGCCCCGGCCCAGTCCGCCGGACGGCCGAACAGGTCGCTCCCGTGCAGACTCAGGTAGATCGTGCGCCCGAGCGGATAGATCACAAAGATCGCGAAGACGATGAGGGAGGGGAGGATGAACGCCCAAGCCAGCGTCTGATCCCGGGTACGGGCGGCTGATCTCGGTCTGATCCCGCGCCCCGGTGGGGCCGAGAGGTTCGCCATGAGTTCCAGTCTTCCGGTGGAAAATGGATCCTGCCGGTCCGGAAGCCAATCGACCCCCGAGGCGGGTGGCCAGGATATGGGCAGCATAAAGACCGCCCCCGCGAGTTGCCCTCGTGGCGCATGTCACATTATTTACGGGACAAAGAAGGACGAATTCAGCGTACGGCTGACAAGCTGTCGGCTGAAAACTCGATCACCTGTCAAAGTGCGGGTGTTCTAGGGCAGTGCCGGACCCTAGGCTTCGGCTTATGAGCACTGTGGACCCCGCGGCCGGGAAGGCCGTCTACGAGCTGGACCGCGCCCATGTCTTTCACTCCTGGTCCGCGCAGGGGCTCATCAGCCCCCTCGCTGTCCAGGGAGCACAGGGTTCGTATTTCTGGGACTACGAGGGCAACAAGTACCTCGACTTCGCGTCCCAGTTGGTCAACACCAACATCGGTCACCAGCACCCCAAGGTCGTCGCGGCGATCAAGGAGCAGGCCGACAAGCTGTGCATGATCCAGCCGGGGTTCGCCAACGACGCCCGCAGTGAGGCCGCCCGCCTCATCACGGACCTCGCCCCCGCCGACCTCAACAAGGTCTTCTTCACCAACGGTGGCGCCGAGGCGGTCGAGAACGCCGTCCGCATGGCCCGGCTGCACACCGGCCGCCAGAAGGTCATGGCGACCTACCGCTCGTACCACGGGGCCACCGCCAACGCGATCGCCCTGACCGGCGACCCGCGCCGCTGGCCGAGCGAGACCGGCGTCTCGGGCATCCTGCACTTCTGGGGCCCGTACGCCTACCGCTCCCCGTTCCACTCGGAGAACGAGGCACAGGAGGGCGAGCGCGCACTCCAGCACCTTGAGGACACCATCGTCTTCGAGGGTCCGCAGACCATCGCCGCGATCATCCTGGAGTCGGTCGTCGGCACCGCCGGCATTCTCGTGCCGCCGCCCGGCTACCTGGCCGGCGTCCGCGCCCTGTGCGACAAATACGGCATCGTCTACATCGCCGACGAGGTCATGTCCGGCTTCGGCCGTACGGGCGAGTGGTTCGCGGTCGACAACTGGAACGTCGCGCCGGACCTCATCACCTTCGCCAAGGGCGTCAACTCCGGTTACGTCCCGCTCGGCGGCGTCATCATCTCCGACAAGATCGCGGAGACCTTCCGGGAGCGCGTCTACCCCGGCGGCCTGACCTACTCCGGTCACCCGCTGGCGTGCGCCGCCGCTGTCGCGACGATCACCGCGATGCGCGACGAGAAGATCGTCGAGAACGCCAAGTGGCTCGGCGAGAGCGTCTTCGGCCCGGAGCTGCGGGCGATGGCCGAGCGCCACCCGTCCGTCGGCGAAGTCCGCGGCCTCGGCGCGTTCTGGGCCCTCGACCTGGTCAAGAACAAGGAGACCCGCGAGCCGCTCGCGCCGTACAACGCGGCCGGCCCGGCCGCTAAGCCGATGCTCGACTTCACCGCCGCGTGCAAGTCGCGTGGACTGTGGCCGTTCGTCAACATGAACCGCACGCATGTGGTGCCGCCGCTCACCACCACCGAGGCGGAGGCCAAGGAAGGCCTGGCGATCCTCGACGAGGCGCTGACCGTCGCGGACGCGTTCTGCGAGTAACAGCCTGTTGAACAGCCGGAAGGCCGTGGACACCGTTGGTGTCCACGGCCTTCCGCGTGTCCGGCTGCCGTCTGCCGTCTGCCGTCCGCCGTCTGCCGTCTGCCGTCTGCCGTCTGTCAAATGTCATCTGTCATCAAAAGACGTCAGATATCAATGCAGCGTCAGATGTCTCATTATTACTACCCAAGCCGGACAACGTTGCCTAGGATCAACCCGATCTGATGGACGGGCGGGGAGAGTACGACGTGCATTCGATAGCGCAGTTCGACATCCAGGGCCTGCCCTCCGGCACGGCCGCCGGGACGATCCTGCGTCCGGCCCCCAGCTTCGCCACCGACCTGCGCGCCGGGCCGCTGGTGCGGAGTGTCAGCCTGCGCGAAGAGATCGCCGACGTCCTGCGCGACGACCTCACCACCGGCCGGCTGGCCGCGGGCACATCGCTGACCGTCGGCGGCACCGCCGCGCGCTTCGGGGTGTCGGCCACCCCCGTCCGCGAGGCGCTGATCCACCTCGCCGCGCACGGCCTGCTCAGCGGCGGCCACCACCGGGGCTTCCAGGTCGCACAGTTCACCTGGGCCGACTTCATCGAGATCATCGAGGCCCGGCGGCTCATCGGGGTCCCGCTGGCCGGACGGATCGCCCGCACGGCACCTGAGGAATCGTTGCAGCAACTGCGCGCGCTCGCCGACAGTCTCGACACCATGAGGTTCGACGACGGAGAGGGCGGCGGCATCGCCGAAGCCGCCACCGTAGACCGGCAGTTCTTCGGCACCATCGGCGCCCTGGCCGGAAACCAGCGGCTTGCGATGGTCCTGGAGACCCTGCGGGTCCAGGGCTGGATGTACGTCGCGGCCCACCTGCGCAACGCCGCCGACCTCACCAGCGGCTGGCGCCGCTACCGCGAACTGGTCGAGTGCATCGCCGACCGGAAGCCGGAACGCGCCCAGGATCTGTGGCGGGACTACGCCGCCACCGCCAAGCTCCGTGCGGCCGAACTGGCGGGCGTCGAGGCCTGACACGCGTTCACCTCGTGCGGCGTAGAGTCGGTGGATCAGCCAGACCCACTGCGTGGAGCGAGATGTCCGTGCCCGAAGGAACCGTCGAACCCGTAGCCGCCGTGGACTGCGACGTGTGGCTGGTGCCGCTGGTGGACGCCCTGTGCCGCAGCCCGCTGAACCCCTTCCACGACGAACTGGCCGCCTACGAGGCCGCGCTCACCGGAGCCGGGCTGCCCGGTGTCCCGGTCTACGGCCACGTCCCCGGCGTCAACGGTGACATCCGTACGGCCGGCGCCTTCGACCACGACTCACTGCACTTCCTCCGCCGGGCGTATCTCCTGCATCGCACGGGCTTCCCGGTCACCACGGTCGACGACCTCGGTACGGACTACGACCAACTCCTTGAGACCTTCGACGCGGCGGCCCAGCACGCGCACCTCATCTGGCACTTCGACCACGCCGGGGCCTACCTGCCGATCGACTTCCCCCGACCGCTGGTCAGCGAGCCGCTGCCGGAGGACGGCGGCCCACTGGGCTCCAGCATCGGACTGCTGCGCGAGCTTGAGGATCTGGCCCCGTACATCGGTATCGACCTGCTGAACCCCCCGGCTCCCGCACCGACGTACGACGGCGGGGTGTTCGCCCGGGAGCGTTTTGTGTGGGCGGTGCTCTACCAGGCGGCGCAGATGAGTATCCGGCACGGGGCAATGATCGTTTTCGGCTGAACTTGTGCGGGCTCCAAGCGACGGCGTTTTCCTCACGCCTCCGTCGCTGGCGCTCCGGAGTCGCTCGGCGCCGGCGCGTCGCCCGGAAGACTGCGACCTCCGGTCGCGCTCGGGACGCTGCGCGCCCGTCGCCTTGTGCGGGCTGCTCTTCGTCGCTCCGCCCAGTCGCCCGCAGTGCGGACAGACGTCGGGGCCCTGCGATGGTGGCACTAGGCTCTGCACCGTGAAGGTTCTTGTCATTGGTAGCGGTGCCCGTGAGCACGCGCTGTGTCTCTCGTTGTCCAACGATCCCGCTGTCACTGGCCTGTTCTGCGCCCCCGGCAACGCCGGGACCGCCGACGTGGCGCAGACACGCGCGGTCGACGCCGTGAACGCCCGAGCGGTCGCGGACCTCGCCGCCGAGGTCGAAGCCGACCTGGTGATCGTCGGTCCGGAGGCCCCGCTGGTCGCGGGTGTCGCCGACGCCGTGCGCGCCCGGGGGATCGCCTGCTTCGGCCCCTCTGCGCTGGCCGCCAGGCTCGAAGGCTCCAAGGCCTTCGCCAAGGAGGTCATGGCCGCCGCCAACGTGCCCACCGCCCGGTCCTACCTCTGCACGACGCCTGACGAGGCCGACAACGCGCTGGCCGCGTTCGGCGCCCCGTACGTCGTCAAGGACGACGGTCTGGCCGCCGGCAAGGGCGTTGTCGTCACCGACGACATCGAGGTCGCGCGCGAGCACGCCGCAGCCACCGACCGGGTCGTCATCGAGGAGTTCCTCGACGGTCCCGAGGTATCCCTGTTCGCCCTGTGCGACGGCGAGACCGCCGTGCCGTTGCAGCCCGCGCAGGACTTTAAGCGCGTCGGGGACGGCGACACCGGCCCCAACACCGGCGGCATGGGCGCCTACACACCGCTGTCCTGGGCCCCGGCGGGGCTCGTCGACGACCTGATGGCGAGTGTCGTCCAGCCGACCGTCGACGAGATGAAGCGCCGTGGCACGCCGTTCACCGGTGTCCTGTTCGTCGGTCTGGCCCTGACCTCGCGCGGTCCGCGGGTCATCGAGTTCAACGCGCGTTTCGGCGATCCGGAGACGCAGGTTGTGCTCGGCAGCCTGAAGACGCCGCTGGCCGGGGTGCTGCTGGCCGCCGCGACCGGGAAGATCGCGACGATCGAGCCGCTGCGCTGGAGCGGCGGATCGGCGGTCACCGTGGTCGTCGCCGCCGAGGACTACCCGGCGGCGCCGAAGACCGGCGACGTCATCGAAGGCCTTGAGGACGCGGCGTCGGTTGAGGGCGCGTACGTCCTGCACGCCGGGACCCGGCGGGACGCCGAGGGCAGGGTGTTGTCCGCCGGCGGCCGGGTGCTGACCGTCGTGGCCACCGGTGACTCGCTCGAAACGGCCCGCGACCGGGCTTACGACGCCGTCGGCCGCATCCGCCTCGCGGGGTCGCACTTCCGCACCGACATCGCCGAGCGCGCGGTCAAGGGCGACATCACCGTCTGAAATCCGTCCTGAAGGCGGCTCTCACCCTGCGGGGCGAGGGCCGCCTTCGGCGTTTCCAAGAGCCCGGCAGCCACGCAGACGCAGGGGCCTTCCGGGCGGTTGCTGGTTTGGCCAAAAAGCATCCGTCTGGCGCGCGATCTCACCCACGAGGATGGACTTCGGGTCGAAGGGGGGGCGCATAAGGCACTCGTCGCATTATCGTGCGAGCACTGCACTCCGTGAGGACTTCGCCCGTACGGGTGAACAACGCCGAGGTGACTACACAAAGGATGGGGGCCACACGCGTGACCGGTGCGACCGACGCCCAAGCGCGGGCACGAGCTGTGCGGCGAGGCCGCACAGCCGTTCTCGGCACCACCTTCGCCGCTGCCGCGGTGTTGCTCACCGGCGCCCTGCGGGTAGCCGACCGGGGGCTCTTCGGCGCCGTCCTGGCCGCCACAGCCGGGTTGCTGGTCTTCGTCATGGTGGCGATCGGCGCCGACCTGGCCCTGGTGCGACCCGCGCCAGGCCCCTCCGTGCCGGTGCCCGAGGGGCAGGCCCCCGAACTGCACGACCTCGTCCGGGACCTGGCCCGGGAGCTCGATGTGCCTCCGCCGGACGAGATCAGGCTCTGCCCGGACTGCGACAGTTGGCTGGAACAAGAGGGCGGGAGCAGCTTCTCCCGCAGGACTCCGCGGACTGTGCTGGTCATCGGCGCGCCATTCCTGTGGTGGTTGCGGGTGGCGGAACTTCGCGCCCTTCTCGCGCCGGTGGTCGCCGGTACAGATCCGGCCGCCGATCCGGCCGTGGCCAGCGCCCGGCGCTGGGTGCGCCGACTGGACGCCGCAGCCCTGCCGCCGGCTGCCGAGGGGCACGCCCGGCGCCGCCGCTTCGGACTGCGCGGCCGTCGGCTGCGGGTGACCGGCGGGCTGTCCCGGGCGGTGGCCCGGCAACTGCTCGACCAGTGCCGGGGGCCCGCCGAGCTGATGGAGCGCGACATCGCCGCCTGGGCGGCCTCCCACGCCCATCCGGTCGACACCGCCGTACGGGCGACCGCCCACGAACAGGTCGGCCTCGCGTACGCGGGCTGGGACCGCCTGCTCACCCGGCTCGCAGCCCCGGCCTGGGGCACGGGCCGCTACCCGGACGCCCTGATGGACGGCGTGGTGCACGCGCTGACCGAACTGTCCGGACGGGACCGCCTGGCCGAGGGCTTCGGGGACCGCCTGGCACTGCCCGCGGCCAGCGCTCTGCTCGCCGACCCGACCTGTACCGACGCGGAGGTGTCCGAACTCGCCGCCGCGCTGTTCGCGGAGCGTACGGACGGCATGGAGCCGCTGCGCCCGGTGACCTGGGCGCAGTACCCCGACGTGGTCATCGAGCCGTTGTGGCGGGAGCGGGCCGGCCGGCTCATCCGGCTGCTCGGCTACGGCGGCGCGTCACGTGACGTCCTGCTGCGGATCCTCGCCCAGCGGCGGGCCGACCCCGACGGCATCTCCCCGATCGAATACCTGGCCGAGGAGACGGTCGCGCTGACCGCCTGCACGGCGATCGACGCCGGACGGGTGCGCCCCGCGGTGGACTGGTTGGACGGCCCGGTCCTGGTCGGTCTGGACGGTCGGAGGATCGATGTGGAGGCGCTGGTTGACGCGGTCCTCGACGTCCCCGAGGACGCGGACGGCGGTCCGGCGGAAGACCGCAGGGCCGGCGACGGCCCGCTGCTCGCCTGGCTGGAATCAGCCGGCGTCTCAGTGCACGAGACGGTGCCCGGCGGAACCGGGTAGGGCCACGACCGCTCCTGCGGCTCCGTGAAAGACTCGCGCCAATCGTTGTCGGCGCGGCAATCGCGGCTGGCACAGCAAGTGCTGTCGGTACTGAGGGAAGTTCCTGTGAGCGGTTTTGTCGTCCAGCCCGAGCCCGTCCAGGTGCCCGGCCTCACCCACCTCCACACCGGCAAGGTCCGGGAGCTCTACGCCGACGGCAACGGTGACCTCGTGATGGTCGCCAGCAACCGGATGTCGGCCTTCGACTGGGTCCTCGAACCGGAGATTCCGCAGAAGGGCGACATCCTCACCGAACTGTCGCTCTGGTGGTTCGAGCAGTTCACCGACCTGTACCCGAACCACGTCATCTCCACGGAGCTGCCGGACGGCGCCCCGGCCGAGTGGGCCGGACGCACGCTCGTGTGCAGCCGCCTGGAGATGGTGCCGGTGGAGTGCGTGGCCCGCGGCTACCTCGCGGGCTCAGGGCTGGCCGAGTACAACATCTCCCGCACGGTGTGCGGCGTCCCACTGCCCGAGGGCCTGGTGAACGGCTCCGAACTGCCCGAGCCGATCTTCACCCCCGCGTCGAAGGCCGCCGTCGGCGAGCACGACGAGAACGTGTCTTACGAGCAGATCGCCGCCCAGCTCGGGGAGGACCTCGCAGCCCGGCTGCGGGAGGCCACACTGACGGTCTACTCCCGGGCCCGCGACATCGCCCGCGAGCGCGGCATCATCCTCGCCGACACCAAGTTCGAGTTCGGGCTCGACGCGGACGGCAACCTGGTGCTGGCCGACGAGGTGCTGACGCCGGACTCGTCCCGCTTCTGGCCGGTCGACGGCTGGCAGCCGGGCGGCGCGCAGCCGTCCTTCGACAAACAGTACGTCCGGGACTGGCTGGCCTCGCCGGAGTCCGGCTGGGACAACCGGGGTGAACTCACCCCGCCGGTCCTGCCGGCGGCTGTGGTGGAGGAGACCCGGCGGAAGTACGTCGAGGCGTACGAACGGCTGACCGGGAAGACCTGGAGCTGAGCGGGGGCAGTCACGCTGTGGGGGCCTTGCGAGGCCCCCAGCTGGTTGACCGGTTTGTAGATTTTTTTAGATTTTGTGGATTTTCCAGGCAAAACAGAAGGGCCGGAACACTTTTCAGTGTTCCGGCCCTTCGTTGGAGCGGACGACGAGATTCGAACTCGCGACCCTCACCTTGGCAAGGTGATGCTCTACCAGCTGAGCTACGTCCGCATGCTTGATCAGGGCTTTTGTTTGCCGCAATCTTGCATATCTTACCCTACCCCATCCGTTCAGCCGGTCCAAAACCGTCTGTTTGGATGTTGTTGGGCAAGTCGAGCAGGTGACAGGGATCGAACACTGCGTCTCCCTCTTGGAAAGAGGGCGCTCTACCACTGAGCCACACCTGCGTGTGTCCCGCGAGGTGTTACCCCCACGTTCCGACATGGAGAACTCTACCGGACGTCCCGGAGTGCTCGTGCACCACAGACGTGCGAAGCGCCTGGCTTGTCCGTTTTGCCACTGAAGATGCCTCTGGGGCAGCAGTTTATCGACGGCGCCCGGACAGATGTCCGGGCGCCCCAGGTGGAGGTTCCTCTGCGGCCGGCAGAGGTTAGTTGGCAGCCTCGAATTCGCGGTAGACGCGGTGCGGAATGCGCCCGCGGGCCGGTACCTCAAGGCCGTGGGAGCGGGCCCAGGCCCTGACCGTCTTCGGGTCGGCGGCAACCACCGTCTGCCGGAAGGCCTGGCCGCTCTTGGCGGTGCGGCGACCTGCGACGGCGTACTGGTTGAGGGCCTCGCGCAGCTCAAGCGCGTGCTTCTCGGACAGGTCGATCTCGTACGACCGACCGTCAAGGCCGAATCGGATGGTTTCCGCGGCCTCGCTGCCGTCGATGTCGTCGTACAACTTCACTACTACGCGCTGGGCCATGAAGGCGTCCTCTCGGGTATGGCTCCGAGGAAATCAGAAATGGTCTTCTTCATTGGCGAGTATAAGGGGGAAAGTGGCCGTCGGCAGAGGTGAAGGTGTCCATTCTCACCTCGGATTGGAAGCAGTGGAGGCTGTGCCGACGGGTTGGATTGCTTTATAGCCGGGGATTCCGATTCGATTTCCCGGGCAGGTCGGGTTCGTTGTGTAGTGGTTTTGTAGTGCCGATGCCGATGGCGGCGACTGTGGCCGTGCCTGAGATGGCGGTCGGGCCGTGGCCATTCGGCAGTCGGTTTCGCCAGTCGTCCGGTGACCGGGGTGCCGGGGCGGGGGAGCGCTGTGGAGGGGGCGCGCGACGGCGGCCGACCGGGGATGTCCACATGCCTGTGGAAAACCGAAGTGTTGACGGTACGGGTGCCGGACACCCGTTGGGCCATCCGGTCAGACGCGGTAATTTATAGACATTCCCCCAGGTCATATGGGGTGACTTGCCTATATTGGGCGTTACTTGGAATCTCGTACGGGAAGGCTCCCGCGCCGGGTGCGCCGGGAGTAATCCACAGGCCTGTGGATAACTGGAGAGTCCCAGGTCGGGGCGATGCGGACGGCGTTCAAGCGCCGTACAACCACCGTCCAGGCGCCGTACAAGTGCCGGACAGGCCGCAGGCGAGTGCCCGGCAAGTTCCCGGCGCGCACCGTCCAAAGACTGGACAAAGGCCGCTGAACGGGCAGGGGGTCAGGGCGCGGCCAGAATCGGACAACATGCCCGGTACCCTGGCAGGGCCGAAGCAGAGCAGGCCCATCGAGTGCCTCCACGGATCTCTTGGGCTTCGCACCAGCACCTGGGCCTGAGCTTGCGACAGCTTGCGCAGGGCCCCAAAGCACAGTGGGAGTGCGCGTGGCACGCGTCGTCGTCGACGTCATGCTCAAGCCGGAAATCCTCGATCCCCAGGGCCAGGCGGTGCAGCGCGCGCTGCCGCGCCTCGGGTTCGCCGGGATCAGCGATGTCCGCCAGGGCAAGCGGTTCGAACTCGAAGTTGACGGGCCGGTGGATGAGGCAGCCCTCGCCCGGATCCGTGAAGCAGCCGAATCCTTCCTCGCCAACACCGTCATCGAGGACTTCACCGTCCGCGTGGAGACTGAGCCCACGGGGAGCGGCACGTGACCACCAGGGTCGGTGTTGTCACCTTCCCCGGAACGCTGGACGACCGGGACGCACTGCGGGCAGTCCGGATCGCCGGCGCGGAGCCGGTGTCCCTGTGGCACCGCGACAAGGCCCTCCAGCAGGTCGACGCGATCATCCTGCCCGGCGGGTTCTCGTACGGTGACTACCTGCGCGCCGGTGCCATCTCCCGGTTCTCGCCGGTGATGGAGTCCGTCATCGCGGCGGCCAAGGACGGCATGCCAGTCCTCGGGATCTGCAACGGCTTCCAGGTGCTGACCGAGTCGCATCTGCTGCCCGGGGCCATGCTCCGCAACAACCACCTGCACTTCATCTGCCGTGAGCAGAAACTGCGTGTGGAGAACCCGGACACCGCCTGGACGGTCGACTACAGCGCCGGCCAGGAGATCACCGTCCCGCTGAAGAACATGGACGGCCGGTACACCGCGGACGAGCGCACGCTCGACATGCTCGAAGCCGAGGGCCGGGTGGTCTTCCGCTACGTGGCCGGGGGCTCCGGGGGCTCTGCCCCCGGTGAAGTGAGCAACCCGAACGGCTCGCTCCGCGACATCGCCGGCATCACCAACGAGGCCGGAAACGTGGTCGGCCTCATGCCGCACCCCGAGCACGCGGTCGAGCCGATCACCGGCACGGGCACCGACGGCCTCGGGTTCTTCACGTCCGTTCTGAAGAAGCTGGTCAACGCGTGAATCTCGACACCGTCGCCAAGGCGACTGACGACTCCCAGGACCGCGGCTGGCTGACTGACGGCCCGATGGCCGGTCACTCCTTCAAGCAGCCGTACGCCGAACTGGGCCTCAAAGACGACGAGTACGCCCGGATCGTCACGATCCTGGACCGCCGTCCGACCGCTTCCGAGCTGGCGATGTACTCGGTCATGTGGTCCGAGCACTGCTCGTACAAGTCCTCGAAGGTGCACCTGCGCCAGTTCGGCGAGAAGGCCCCGGCCTCCGACGCCATGCTGGTCGGCATCGGCGAGAACGCCGGTGTGGTCGACGTCGGCCAGGGCTATGCGGTCACCTTCAAGATCGAATCGCACAACCACCCGTCGTACATCGAGCCTTTCCAGGGCGCGGCCACCGGCATCGGCGGCATCGTCCGGGACATCCTGGCGATGGGCGCCCGCCCGGTCGCGGTGATGGACCCGCTGCGCTTCGGCGCGGCCGACCACCCGGACACCAAGCGTGTGCTGCCCGGCGCGGTCGCCGGCATCGGCGCGTACGGCAACTGCCTGGGCCTGCCCAACATCGGCGGCGAGCTCGTCTTCGACGAGTGCTACCAGGGCAACCCGCTGATCAACGCGCTGTGCGTCGGCGTGATGAAGCATGAGGACATCCACCTGGCCAAGGCGTCGGGCACCGGTAACAAGGTGATCCTCTACGGTGCCCGCACCGGCGGCGACGGCATCGGCGGCGTCTCGATCCTGGCCTCGGAAACCTTCGACTCTACTGGCCCGGCCAAGCGCCCGGCCGTCCAGGTCGGCGACCCGTTCCAGGAGAAGCTCCTCATCGAGTGCACCCTGGAGATCTTCCGCGAGGACCTGGTCGACGGCATCCAGGACCTCGGCGGCGCCGGGCTCTCCTGCGCCACCTCCGAGCTGGCCTCGGCCGGCTCCGGCGGCATGCGTGTCGACCTGGACACCGTGCCGCTGCGCGACGCCTCGCTCTCGCCTGAGGAGATCCTCATGAGCGAGTCGCAGGAGCGCATGTGCGCGATCGTGGAGCCCGGCAAGGTCGCGCGCTTCATGGAGATCTGCGAGAAGTGGGACGTCATCGCCACCGTCATCGGTGAGGTGACCGAAGGCGAGCGCCTGGAGATCTTCTGGCACGGCGAGCAGATCGTCGACGTGCCGCCGCGCACCGTCGCGCACGAGGGCCCCGTGTACGAGCGTCCCTACGCCCGCCCCGACTGGCAGGACGCCCTCCAGGCCGACGGTGCGGAGAAGCTGCCGCGCCCGTCGACCGGTGCCGAGCTGAAAGCGACGTTGCTCGCCCTCACCGCCTCCCCGAACCTGGCGGACAAGTCCTGGATCACCGACCAGTACGACCGGTTCGTGCTCGGGAACACCGTGCTGTCCCAGCCGGAGGACTCCGGCATGGTCCGCATCGACGAGGAGACCAACCTCGGCGTCGCGGTGTCCACCGACGGCAACGGCCGGTTCAGCAAGCTCGACCCGTACACCGGCGCGCAGCTGGCGCTGGCTGAGGCCTACCGCAACGTCGCCACGGCCGGGGCCAAGCCGCTCGCGGTCAGTGACTGCCTGAACTTCGGCTCCCCCGAGGACCCGGACGTCATGTGGCAGTTCGCCGAGACCTGCCGGGGTCTGGCCGACGCGTGCCTGACCCTGGGCGTCCCGGTGACCGGCGGCAACGTGTCGCTGTACAACCAGACCGGCGAGACCGCCATCCACCCGACCCCCGTGGTCGCGGTGCTCGGCGTGATCGACGACGTGGACCGCCGCACCCCGATCGGGTTCAAGGAAGAGGGACAGATCATCCTGCTCCTCGGCGACACCCGCGAGGAACTGTCCGGCTCCGTGTGGGCGCAGGTCGCGCACAACCACCTCGGAGGCCTGCCGCCGAAGGTGGACCTGGAGCGCGAGCGGGTTCTCGCCGAGATCCTGATCGCCGGCTCGCGGGACGGCATGATCGACGCCGCCCACGACCTGGCCGACGGTGGCCTGGCCCAGGCGCTCGTCGAGGCCTGCCTGCGCGGCGGCAACGGCGCGCGGATTGTCATCCCGGAGACTGTGACCGACAGCGGCTCCGCCGCGGGTGACCCGTTCGTCGCGCTGTTCAGCGAATCGGCCGGCCGGGCGATCGTGGCGGTGCCGCGGAGCGAGGAACTGCGCTTCGTGAACATGTGCAAGGTGCGTGAGTTCCCGGTCACCCGTATCGGTGTGGTCGACGGCGACACCCTGGACGTCCAGGGCCAGTTCACCGTAGGCGTCGAGGAACTGCGCACGGCCAGCACGGCCACGCTGCGGAACCTCTTCACCTGAGCTGACAGTTGACCGCTGAGAAGGGTCCGGTCCGGGCCCTTCTCAGTGCACTCCGTCGTAGCGGTACGGCGTGAACGTGCCGTGTCCCGGCCAGTATGGGTACGGAACCACGCTCCGGCGCGCGCCCGCGCCACCGCTCTCCTCATACGCGGAATACTGCGTGTGCGCCTCGTCGGCCCAGCCGATGAAGATCAGCGTGTGGCCGTCCGCGCCGGGTGCGGTGTTCAGCAGGATGTCTCCAGGGCGCAGGTCCTCCTTGCGGACCGGATGGGCCACGTCCGGCAGGGTTGTGGTGTCCAGACCCGGCGCCGGCAGGCCCCAGGCCATGGACACCAGACCCGAACAGTCGGTGCGGTAGCCCTCGAAATGCCCGGACATGCCGTAGCCGAGCTTGAGGTCGGCCCAGCGCTGCGCGCGTTTAAGAATTTTCGTACGATCCACAGCAAGTCCGGTCCTGCTTACGGTGCCTGACGGTCCTTACGGTCTTGGTGACCCGTACGGGATCGATGGCAGGTCGCTGGCCGCAGTGGTTGTCGCAGTCACCGCCGCGTCCACCCGGGACAGCCTGGTTGTCACCGCACCCTCGCTGCCGCCGTAGTGCCTGACGCACAACTGAAGCCCCGCGGGGACCGGCGCTGCCACGCGCCGGGCGTAGGCGACCGCGTCTGCTGCTTCGGCGAGCCGGACCGCCACCTGGCCGGCGGTGTTCGGGCACAGCGCGGCGCTCGCGCCGAGGCCGGGATCCTGCCGGCTCTGGTCAAGCTGCTCCTGAAGGTGGGCCAAGGTCTGCCCGAGCTCCTGGAACAGCGGAGCCAGGGCGGTCAACGGTGCGGTGTCCACCTGGAACCCGTCGCTGCCGTGGGTCAAGTCGTCACTCCTCATCCAATTCTTCTGGATTCCGCTGGTTCTGTACGGCCAGTTCCCTGAGCGCGGCACGGAGCTCACCGGCGTGCAGGCGCAGCGCTGAGACCGCCGCCCGCACCGCCTGCACGACTGCCGTGCAGCTCCGGTCCACCTCGCGGGCCTGCCCGGTGAAGCCGTCCGCGGCGCGGCCCCGCCAGTCCTGCGTGCCCGCTTCCGCCGCCCGCCTGGCCGCCTCCGCCTGGCGTTCCAGCAGGACCGCAGCGTGGGTGAGGGCGGTTCCGAGCGCGTCGATGCGCTCGGGAGACCTGTACACGGTCATGAAGACCACCTCCGTTCACCGGTCGACGACCATCTTTTCCAGCCGGTGCGGGAAACCACTATCGAACAGCGCCGATCCGGCTGAATCTGTGGAGAAACGATTCTCCTCGAAGTGTCGAAAACCCCGGCTCCACCAGGGCTTTGTGGATAACCGGGTGGCGATAGTCCTGTGGATTTGTACGCTTCCACCATGGAGAGCCGTGCTGCGAAGACGCCCCGAATCCGTCCCGTCGACCCGGAAAAGCTGCGAACGGCCCTCACCGCCGAATGGCAGGCGCTGTCCGCCTACACCGCCGCGCTCACCCCGGAGCAACTCGCCGCGCCCTCGGGGCTCATCGACTGGCGCACCGCCGACCTGGTCGCCCATATCGGCATGGGCGTCACCAGCGTGCGGCGCTGGACTGCCGAACCGGCCCCGGTGGGCACGCTGATCACCGTCGGGCAGTGGGCCGACGGCACGGCCGCCAAAGCCGCTGACATCCGCGCCGACACCCGGCGGGCCATCGCTGAAACCGCCGACCTGGACATGGCTTTGCCAGGGGTCGTCGAGAACTCCGTACGACTCCTGACCGAACGTGCGGACGACGCGCCAGTCGTCACCCGCATCGGACCTATGCGCTTCGCCGACATGCTCGTCACCCGGCTCATCGAAGCGGTTGTGCACGCCGACGATCTGGAACGAGCCACCGGAACGGCCTTCCCACACGACCACCAGGCGCTAGCCCTCACCACCCGCGTGCTCGCCGGCGTCCTCGCCGTCCGGGCCCCCGGCGGCTCCGTCGAAGTCCGGATCCCACCGTTCGCGGTGGTTCAGTGCATCGCCGGACCCAAGCACACCCGGGGCACCCCGCCGAACGTGGTGGAAACCACCCCCAAGGTGTGGCTGCGACTGGCTGCGGGCCGTACGACCTGGGCTGATGCCCTGGAGAACGCCGAAGTCAGCGCCAGCGGGGAGCGTGCGGACCTCGGTTCGGTGCTCCCTTTGCTGGGCTGACTGTTTGACTGTCGGGCCGGGAACCCCCGCGCGCTCAGCGGCCGTTCTGCACGATGGTCTGGACCTCTTTCACCTGGATGTCGATCGTTGTGCTGAACGTGCCGTCCGGCAGGTTGCCACCGTTGCCGTCCGAGCCGGTCCAGGAGACCTGCCAGGTGAGAGTCGCCGTCAGCTTGAACGGCCCACCGGTGGAGGCCCGCCGGTAGACCATGCCGCACGGCGGGTCACCGAGGGAACCGGGGACGTACGGCGTGCCGATCTTGCCGTCGGTGATGGGGCACTCCGCGCCGCCCGGGAAGACGGTGGCCTCCGCGCCGGGGTCGATGTGGAAGCTCACCGGTGTCGCCGTCGCGGTGGCGGAGAGGGTGCCGATGCTGGCCCTGACCCAGACGGGGGCGAAGTCCGCGTTGTCGGCCCAGAGCCAGGTGGCCAGATTGACGGTCTGGTCGACGGCCGGGTTCATGGTGACGACCGGGGTGGGGATCTGGATCTCGGCGTAGGCGAGCTGCGACATCATCAGGGTGGTGATCGCCTGGGGGACATCGGGCGCTGCCGTTGGGGACCCAGAAAGGCGCCCGGGTGCAGGAAAGGACCTCCATCAGGTTGCCCTTCCAGTCGGGGTTCATCACCGAACCTGAGGCTCCCCCGCTAAGCGGGAAGTGCTGATTGCCTGGTCAGCGGGGTCTGACCTGGTTTCGAGTTCACCTGATCAGCCGTCGCCCGCTCG
>NZ_JBXAWK010000075.1:0-26392 GCF_057291755.1 Kitasatospora sp. UYEF31 | reverse complement strand
GGACGCCGATCACGCCCGCTACCTCGCCCGCCGTCCCGAAGCGGAGCAGGATGGCGGGCTCTACGCCCAGGCCGCATAGTCCTCACGCCCAGTGATCAAGGCAGCCGGTGCGACCGGCAAAGGACTTCCGACGCGCTGCACTAGGGTCTGTTCTGGCCGGGGCGCCTGAGTGTGTGGGTCCGGCGGTGTCGGTTATGCCCGGCGTGCTGTGGTCCGAGATCGACTCACAGTGTTCCGGGCATGGTCGACGTGAGACACCACCACCTCAGCGGTTCTCCACCGGCACCCGCAGCAGCAGCGCCCCCGGTTGCACCCGCACCACCAGGCGCGTGCCCGCATCGATCGGGTCCCCGTCCAGTTCCCGCGGTTCGGGACGGTCGGTGGTGATCTCCACCGTCGCCGCTGTGAAGTGCTCGATCGGCCGCCAGCGGACCTGCCGGTCGGGCGCGCCCCCCTGGTCGTTGCGGCGGCGCCCGACGACCTCGGCCGCCGCCTGCAACCAGCCGCCCGCGCCCTTGGGCGCGAAGACGACCACGTCGAGCAGGCCGTCGTCGGGCACGGCCCCGGGCAGCAACTGCATGCCGCCCTGCAGCGCGCCGACGTTGCCGACCAGCACCATCCTGGCCCTGCGTTTGACCGGCTCCCCGCCGTCCAGGCGCAGGGTGACCCGCATCCGTGAATCGCCCATGTGCCGTATCCCCGACACGGCGTACGCGGCCCAGCCGACCTTTTTCTTCAACTCATCGGGGGCGTCGGCCATCATCGCCGCGTCGAAGCCGATTCCGGCCATCGCGGTGAAGTGGCGGACCCGGACCCCGGGCTCGTCGGGCGCGGTGTACGCCGGGCCCCCGCCTGGTTCCGGCGGCAGTTCATCGGGCTCGACGCCGCCCAGGTCGATCCGGCGGGTGAACCCGTGCAGCGCCACGTGCACCGCGTCGGCGACGTCGGTGGGCAGGCCCAGGTTGCGGGCCAGCAGGTTGCCGGTGCCGGCGGGCACGATCGCCAGCGGCACCTCGGTGCCGGCCAGCGCGCCCGCGCATTCCCGTACGGTCCCGTCCCCGCCGCAGACGATGACGAGGTCCACACCCGCGTCCAGCGCTTGCGTGGTGACCCCGGCACCCGGGTCCTGGACGGTGGTTTCCAGCCACAGCGGCTCGGCCCAGCCGGAGTCGCGGACAGCACGGGCGATCCGCTCCCGGTCCTCGGGCACGTCGAGCTTGATGGGGTTGATCACGACGGCGGCCCGCGGCGGGCGGTAGGCCTCGCTGGTCTCCTGGTGTGCGGCGAAGTGCGGTGGTCGGCCCCATACGGCTTTCGGCGACAGGAAGGCCCTGCTCATGATCACCAGCACGATTCCGCTGTAGAGGAGGGACGAAGACACGTCACTGATGTGGTGGTCGCCCCGGTAGATCCTGGACAGCGCGACGGCCACCGGCACCGCACCCAGGAGCACCCACCAGCACGCCGAGATGCTGCGCCTTCTGGAATGGGCGATGAGGAGTACGGCGATCCCGCCGTACAGCGCCATCGCCGCCCCGGTGTGCCCGGACGGGAAGCTGGAGGTCGGGGCGACCTGTTCGAGCTTGGGGACGTTGGGCCGGTCCCGCTTCACGGCCAGTTGCACACAGAAGAAGACCAGGGCCTGCCCGGTCACCGACGCGGCGAGGAAGGCAGGCACCCGCCAACTGCGGGTGACCAGCCAGGCGAGGAACGCGGCGAGCGCGGTGGTCGCGATGATCACGCCGGTGCTGGCCAGCGTGGAGAACACCTTGGTGATCTCGTTCCAGCCGTCGGACCGGTTCTCCACGAAGTGCCGGCTGAGGCTGTCCTCGGCGGTGAACGGCCACATGCCGTCAACGACTTTGGTGATGAGCAGGCCGACCGCGATCAGGAACATGGTCAGCGCGAGGAGTGGCAGGACGATTCGCCGCAGGATTCGCCCTGCTTCCGTGAGCATGGGGTAATTCTTACCCGTGTCCGCGTTCTACTCCGGGACTTCCCTCCGAATTGTGATCAGATTCGCCTACTTTGTGATCGTCTGCGTTCTCCGGAGTGGCGGTTTCGTTCTCCGGGTCGGCGGAGGTCTCCAACTCCGGCTCCAGTCCCTCATGGGCTGCGTCGACATCCCGCAGCCCGGATTCCCGCCGCCACGTCTCAAAGGCCGCGGCTGTCACCATCAGCACCACCACACCGAGCACCCAGCCCGCCGCCACATCGGTGACGTAATGCACACCCAGGGCGATCCGGGTCAGCCCCACCCCGACCGCGGAGACGACCGCGACCGCCCAGGCCGCCGGACGCCACCGCTTGGGCACCATCGGCAGCAGCACGAGCAGCAGCACCCCCGCGCCGACCGTGCCGGTGAGCGCGTGGCCTGAGGGGAAGGAAAAACCCCCGGCGGTGTCCACCGGGTCCGGCAGGTGCGGCCTGGCCCGCTCCACCGCGAGTTTCATCAGCGCGCCGAGCAGCGCGGCGGCGGCCATCGTCACCACCGCCCACCCGGCCAGGTGCTTCGCCCCGCGCCGCCACAGCCAGATCACGAGGACCAGCACCAGGACCCGGAACATGTTCGGATCCCACACCCAGTCGCTGAAGAACCGGATCGTCCGCACCCAGTCGGGGTGCAGCACCATCCAGTCCCGCAGGTCCGTGGCGGTGTCGTGGTCGAGGTCGTACAACGGTTGCCACTTGGCCTGGACCAGGAGGAGCAACAGCAGGAACGGCACCGCGAGCAGCACCACCGCCAAAGCGGTCAGGGTCAGGCGAAGGCCGTAACGGCGATCGCGCTCAAAACGGCGACGGGTCCAAGCGATGGGAGCAGGCACGCTTCATTAGTAACCCGGATCGGCTGGAGTAGTGCCCCACGACGTCCCTTAATGGGTAAACAAGCCGACCTCCACCCCAGGTACGCTGGCCGGGTGATTGATCTGCGTGTGCTCCGTGAGGACCCCGACCGCGTCCGTGCTTCGCAGCGCGCCCGTGGTGAGGACGAGTCCATCGTCGACAAGCTGCTGGCCGCCGACGAGCTCCGGCGTTCGTCGAACAGCCGGTTCGATCAGCTGCGGTCCGAGCAGAAGAGCATCGGCAAGCAGGTCCCCAAGGCGAAGGGCGACGAGCGTGCCGCGCTGCTCGCCACGGCCCAGACCCTCGCCGCCGAGGTCAAGAAGGCCGACGCGGACCAGAACGAGGCCGACGCCACGGCCAAGCAACTGCTGCTCGCGCTGTCGAACATCGTCGAGCCGGACGCCCCGGTCGGTGGCGAGGACGACTTCGTCGTCATCGAGGAGGTCGGCACGCCGCGCGACTTCGCGGCTGACGGCTTCGAGCCCCGCGACCACGTCGAGCTGGGCAGGATCCTCGGCGCGATCGACGTCGAGCGGGCCGCGAAGGTCTCCGGATCGCGCTTCTACTACCTCACCGGCATCGGCGCGCTGCTCGAACTCGCGCTGGTCAACATGGCGGTCGCGCAGGCCGTCGAGGCCGGCTTCACCCCCATGATCACTCCGGCGCTGGTCAAGCCGCCGGCCATGGAGGGCACCGGTTTCCTCGGCCAGGCCGCGGAGAACGTCTTCCACTTGGAGAAGGACGACTTCTACCTGGTGGGCACCGCCGAGGTCCCCCTCGCCGCGTACCACATGGACGAAATCCTCGACGCGAAGAAGCTGCCGCTGCGCTACGCCGGCTTCTCGCCCTGCTTCCGCCGCGAGGCGGGCACGTACGGCAAGGACACCCGCGGCATCATCCGCGTCCACCAGTTCGACAAGGTGGAGATGTTCTGCTTCGTCGACCCGGCCGAGGCCGAGTCGGAGCAC
Organism: Kitasatospora sp. UYEF31; assembly: GCF_057291755.1. Classification (NCBI taxonomy): domain Bacteria; kingdom Bacillati; phylum Actinomycetota; class Actinomycetes; order Kitasatosporales; family Streptomycetaceae; genus Kitasatospora; species Kitasatospora sp. UYEF31. Next base: position 22,580 of record NZ_JBXAWK010000075.1, on the reverse strand, counting down.
CGCCGCCTGCTCGCCTGGGAGAAGGAGTTCCTCACCAAGCTCGAACTGCCGTTCCGCGTCCTCGACGTGGCCTCCGGCGACCTCGGCTCCTCGGCTGTGCGCAAGTTCGACTGCGAGGCGTGGGTCCCCACCCAGGGCAAGTACCGCGAGGTCACCTCGGCCTCCAACTGCACCGAGTTCCAGTCCCGCCGCCTGCAGATCCGCATGCGCGACGAGAACGGCACCCGCCCGGTGGCCACGCTCAACGGCACGCTGTGCGCGGTCCCGCGGATCATCGTGTCCATCCTGGAGAACCATCAGCGGGCGGACGGCTCGGTTGTCGTCCCCGCCGCGCTGCGTCCCTACCTGGGCGGGCGCGAGATCCTGGAGCCCATCGCTTGAGCAAGATCCCGTTCTCCCTCGTCGCCACCGACCTCGACGGCACCCTCATCCACGACGACAAGGGCATAACGCCCCGGACGCAGGACGCCCTCACCCGGGCGACCGCGGCCGGAGCCGCCCACGTCATCGTCACCGGGCGTTCGGTCTCGTGGTCCCGTGGCGTCTTCGCGGAGCTCGGGTACGAAGGACTCGCGGTCTGCTCCCAGGGCGCCCAGGTCTACAACGCGGGCACCGGCGAGCTGCTGACCTCGATCACGCTGGACCGGAAGGTCGCCCGGACCGCGGTGGAGAAACTCACCGCCGAACTGGGCGACCTCCGCCTTGCCGTCAGCCGTACGGGCATCGACGGCAAGGTGGTCGTGGAGCAGGCGTACACCTACGAGCAGCCGCTGCCGGTGGTCACCGCGGTCAACCGCGACGAGTTGTTCGAAGAGCCGCTGCTGAAGCTGTACCTCCAGCACCCCGCGTACAACGACGACCAGCTGACAGCCCTGGTGCGGGTCCTGTGCGCCGGCATCGTCGACGTCACACACTCGGGCCCCGGCATCGTCGAACTGCTGCCCGTCGGCCTGTCCAAGGCGACCGGGCTGTCCCTGGCGGCCCGCCGCCTGGGCCTGACGAAGGCCGACACCATCGCCTTCGGCGACATGCCGAACGACGTCCCGATGCTGAACTGGGCCGCGTACGGCGTGGCGATGGCCAACGCCCACCCGGAGCTCAAGGCCGTCGCCGACGAGGTGACCCTCTCCAATACGGAGGACGGCGTGGCGGCTGTGCTTGAGCGGCTGTTCCCCGCCCCGTAAGAGCCGCTTTGGACCTTCAACTCATCCGTACAGGTGATTGATGGCCGGACTGCTCCGAACCGGTGGTCCTCCTGGTTCATCTCCGCGTCCGGTGACCTGGGGATTCCAGCCGACCTGGTCCCCTTGACCGTAGAAGTTGTCTCCTCTGGCGATGCTGACCGCGATCGTGACCGCACCCGAACGCGCCGGGCTTACGCGCGGGCCGGAATCGCCGGCTACGTCATCATTGATGACTACGACACCGACGGTACGGTCACGATCCTCACCGAACCCGACCCCGGACGGGCCGAGTACGGCACGGTGGTCCGCACGCGCTACGGCAAAGCCGCGCTGATCCCCGTCGGCCCCGCCAAGGGCCTTGTCATCGACAACGCGAGCACCCGCGGCTGACTCCGGCGGACTGAACCGCCCATTTCCGGAAAGACATGCCCACCGGGGTCCTGTCCGGCACCCCGGTGGGAGGGGACAGGACGATGGGTACCGCCACACGCGTTCCGCAGACGCGCACGATGGACGGCGAAAAACTCGAAGCCGACGACGCCTGGACCGCGCTCAAGCGGTACGGCGGTCGCAAGCTTCTCATGGACGCGTTCCTGCGCTTCCGCTACGCAGACGGTTACACCAATTCCCGTGCGCTGGCCCTGCAGTTCGCCCTCGCCGCGGTTCCCTTCGGCATCGCGGTGGTCGGCCTGGCCGGCACCCTCGGGCAGGACAAGTTCGGGGTGGTCATCAGCAGCACCCTGCGCCAGCTGAGCCCGCAGGCCGGCCAGGAGGTCATCGACCGCACGTTGAACCAGGCGGCCGGTCCGGGCGGCAAGGTCGCCCTGTGGCTGGGCCTGGTCTTCGCGCTGGTCAACCTGGTCATGGCGATGGGGCAGATCGAGCGCGGCGCCAACCGTATCTACGGCGTGGAGCGGGACCGCCCCACCACAAAGAAGTACGGCGTCGCCACCTTGATGGCCCTCACCGCCGGGCTTCCGATGGCCGTGGGATTCCTCATCATGGTCGCCGGGAGCGCCGCCGGTGATGCGCTCGGCGACGCCTACGGCTGGGGGGCCACCGGCCGACTCTGCTGGGCCATCGTCCGCTGGCCGGTGGGCATCCTGCTCACCCTGGTCTCCGGTGCGGTGATCTTCCGCCGGGCACCGCGCCGTGCCCAGCCGGGCTACACCTGGCTGGCTGTGGGGTCAGCCGTGACCATCGTCCTGTGGCTGGTCTTCACCCTGCTGCTGGTCCTGTACGTGTCCCGCAGCGACAACTTCGGCTCCACCTACGGGCCGCTGACCTCGGTCATGGCCTTGTTGCTCTGGGCCGAACTGACCTCGATCGCGCTGTTCCTCGGTCTGGCCTTCGCCGCCCAGCTTGAGGCGGCCCGCGCGCGGGTGCGCGAGCCGGTCAAGAAGGACCCGGGCGCCTGAAACCGCTCAGACTTCCCCGCGCCGCGACCGCTCCAGCCACTCCGAGGCGTCGCTGAACTCCCAGTCGGAGGTGCCCCGCCGGATGGTCGGCCGTACGCCGTCGACCCTGGGATAAGACCCCAGGAACCGGACGCCCGCACACACCCGGCGCAGGCCCATCAGGGCCTCGCCGACCCGCGCGTCGGCGATGTGACCTTCGGCGTCAAAAGAGAAGAAGTAGTGGCCGAGCCCGTCACCGGTCGGCCTCGATTCGATGCGTGACAGGTTGACGCCGCGTACGGCGAACTCCTGGAGCATCTCCAGCAGCGCGCCTGGGTGGTCGTCCAGGAGATAAGTCACAACCGTCGTACGGTCCGCCCCGGTCGGCGGGGTGACAGCACCCGGGCGCTGTACGAAGATGAACCGGGTGATCGCGCCTTCCACGTCGTGGATGTCGGTGATCAGCGCTTCCAGGCCGTAGCTCTTCGCCGCGAACTCCCCGGCGAGCGCCGCGTCGTAGCGGCCCTCCTGGACCAATCGCGCCGCGTCCGCGTTCGACGCCGACGCCGTCCACTCCGCGTCCGGCAGGTTCGCCGCGAGCCAGCGCCGCACCTGCGGCTGCGCGTGTGAGTGCGAGGAGATCGTCTTGATGTCCTCGAACTTGGTTCCGGGCCGGACGAGCAGCGCGAAAGCGATCGGCAGCAGGATCTCCCGCGTGATCATCAGTGGCTCGCCGTTGCCCAGCTCGTCATGCGTGATCGAGACCGCGCCCTCGACCGAGTTCTCCAGCGGGACGACCGCGCCCTCGGCCTCGCCCCGGCGGACCGCGTCCAAAGCCATCGGCACGGTCGCCATCGGCACGGCCTGCGCGGCCGCGGCCCCGGGCAGTGACCGCAACGCCGCCTCGGTAAAGGTGCCCGCCGGACCGAGGTAGGTCCAACGGGGGGCAACGGTGGCGGTGGTGTCAGACATGCCCGCCACTGTATCCGCGGCCGTCTACGGACCGGGACGGGTTGTCCACAGAGTGGTACTGCGCGGCGTGCGGCACCGCCGTCACCCGGACATCCTCCGGCCCGGCGTGCCTCACCACCAGAGCAACGCCCAACGCCCCGGTCAGCTTGCCCAGCACCCGTGGACTGGTGTCGAGACGGGCCTCGCCGTCGCAGGCCGGAACCGTGCGGTGCTTCGTCCTCATCGCACTGGTCCAAGTCCAGGCCGTCGCTCGCCCGGCCGCACCCTCGAACCCGATGCACGCGGAATCTTCGAAAGATCTGGCGGATGACGACCCCGACGGGCACCCTGAACGGACAGTTCAGCCACCAGCCGGGAGAGTGCACCACATGGCCAAGGTCAACATCAGCCTGGACGCCTCACTCGTCATCGAGGTCATGGTCCTCTCCGGTGTCCGCAATGCCCAGGATGCCGTTGAGGCCGTCGTCCGCGACTACATCGCCCGCGGCCACCGCACCGAGGCACTCACCACCAACGCCGCCGACGAACGGCACAATGTGGAGACCCGCGAACGCAGCAGGGACCTCGACTGAGGAACACTGAGGAGATCGCCCATTGCGATCGCCGGGCGCAGTGCGGTGATATGTGATATCCAGCACCCGGAGATCGCGATCGGCGGCCTCAGGGGCCGGTGTTCCGGGCACCAGGACACGCCGAAAGAGCCAGCCCCCGCAGGGAACTGACTCTTTCGGTTACTACCTGGTGCAAGTTCGTGGATGCCGGGTGTCTGAAAAACTCAACGACTTCACCCGGGCGGTTGTAGAACCGTAACCGGACAGTCGACTGGTGTTTCAGCACCACCGCTCCCCGGTGTTCCCGGTAGGGCGCTGACCAGTCAGATTACCAGCGGTACCACCTGCGGCGACTGCCGCCTTCGGCACCACGCATGACGAATCCGAGAACCCAGATCACCAGGACCGCGATCGCGACCCACCACAGGATCTTGATTGCGAAACCGGCACCAAAGAGAATCAACGCGAGCAGTAGAACGAGCAGCAACGGAACCATTCCGACCACCTCCTGAGCCCGCTTCTGCCCCGGCGTCCCGGCGGTATTCCACCCAATTTTCGGGATTCTTCAGTGTGCTGCGGGAGCGTCAGCTGATCTCGATGGCCCCGGCCATACCGCCGCCCACGTGGTACATGCAGTTGAACGCGTACGACCCTGGCTTCCCGAAACTCAGTTTGACCACCTGGCTCTTCCCGCCGGACAGGTCGTCGAGCGTGCCCTCGGCGGGGATGATCAGCGTGTGCGGTGTGGTCCCGTTGTCGGTCACCTTGATCTCCAGGGGGCCCATGGCCGCGTGGATGACCGAGGGGCTGAACCGCAGCTTGTCGTCCACGATGAGGTCGATCCGCTGGATCCCGTCAGCGCCGAGAACCGCCGTGCCCTGCTTGGTTGAGGCCTTGTCCTCCGCCGCCGACATGTGCGAGCCGGGCCCGCCCTCGGCACCCCAGCTCGCACAGCCGGCCAACGGAAGGACAGTCAGCAGCAGCACTCCGAAACGCCAACGCAGCTTCATCACTTCTACTTCTCCAACAACGGCTGGCCGACGTATTCGCCCTGTCCGCAGCCGGGCGGTACGGCGAACACGGCACTGGACTCGTGCCGGATGAACTTCGACAACGCGTCGCCCCGGGCCAGCTTCTGCTGGATCGGTACGAACACCTCGTGCGGGTCGTGCTGGTAGGCGATGAACAGCAGCCCGGCGTCCGGCGTGCCGTCGGGATTGAACCCGTCGTGGTACGAGTAGCCGCGCCGCAGCATGGCCGCGCCCCGGTTGAACTCCGGTGCGGACACCCGGATATGCGCGTTGTCGGCGATGGTGAGCGAACCGTCCGGGCCGCGTTTCCCGAAGTCTGAGGGTGTGCGCTCCTGCCCGCCGGACAGTGGTGCGCCGTCGGTCTTCCGACGGCCGATGACCTTCTCCTGGTGCGCCAGGTCCAGGCCGTCCCAGTCGTCGAGCAGCATCCTGATGCGCCGCATGACCACGTAGGTGCCGCCGCGCAGCCACTCCTGACCGTCCCCTGCGGCGATGAACAGCTTTGTGCCGAAGTCGGGTTCGGTGGGCTGCGGGTTGGCCGTCCCGTCGACCTGGCCCATCAGGTTGCGGGCGGTGAGCGCCTTGCTCTCGGTGCCGGGTGTGCGGCTGAACCCGGTCATCTGCCAGCGGACGCGTGCGGTGCCGCGCGCCAGTTTCTGCAGTGTCCGTACGGCGTGGAAGACCACAAGCCCGTCATCCGCACAGACCTGCACTGAGAGATCGCCTCCACTGCGCGCCGGGTCGAGGGCGTCGCCCGGGAACGCAGGCAGGGGGGCGAGTCCGGCCGGCCTGCGGTCGGTGATCCCGAGTTTGTCGAACAACTGTGCGCCGAAGCCGAAGGTGACGGTCAACGAGGACGGGCCCGAGTCGAGGGCGACCTGGTCGTCCGGATCGACTTGTCCGCCCCGACTCAGCTGGAACGCGGCGTCGGACCAACGGCGCATCAGCGCCGCCGCCTTCGCTTTGTCAGCGCCAGGTTCGAGGTCGAAGGCGAGCAGCACCGTGTTGGCCGGAGCGGGGGTGACGATGCCGGCCTGCCGCGTCGCATGGAACGGGACAACGGCGGACCCGAGGGCTTTGGGTTTCCCCGTACTCGAATCCTTTCCGGCACCGGACACCAGCGCGATGCAGCCCGCGCCGACCGCCAGCCCGCCGACCCCGGCGGCCGAGGCCGCGCCGATGAAGCGGCGGCGGGAAACGGGGGAGGCCGGTTCGGGGTCTTCGGTCTTCGCGGAGCGCCGGAACATCGATTCGTCCCCTACAGAAAGTTCTTCAACTACAGAAGGTTCTTCAACAACTTCGGTGCTAGTGCCAGTGCCAGTGGTAGCGCCAGTGCCAGTGCCACGCCGCACCATGATCATCAGCGCGACCGCGACGCCGACACCCATCCCGGGCACAAGAACCGCGAGTGCCCGGTCCAGCCACAGCGGCCCGGCGAACGGCGCCGACGACCGCCACAGGACGGGAATCTCATAACCGACCGCGTGCAACCCCACGGCAGCGGCGCCAGGACCGGCGATCCACCCGGCGGCTGCCTTGCCGCGCAACAACAGCACCCCGCCGCCCAACGCCACCGCCACGAACAGCAGTTGCAGCAGGTTGCCGCTGAAGAAGGCCCCGAGCGTCGCGCCGAAACCGCCCTCCCGGTCGGCGGCGGTGAGGGCCAGCTGAAGCAGGCCGCCCGCGGCGACGGTGGTGACGATCGCGCCGAGCGTCCTGACGAAGACCGTCGTACGGTTTCCCAGCCACGGAAGCCACGGCAACAGCGCGACCAGGACGGCGAGCGCGGCGAGCGCCGAAAGCCCCGCCCAGGGGCTCGGGCCAGGGACCCACCGCAGTTCGACTTCGGCGTCGATCGTGGTTTCACCGAGCCGCATGGGCACCGTCTGCGTCTGGATCTTGTACGGACGACCCGGATGCTCCATGACCTGTTCCGGCAGCCGCTGCTGGATGAACCAGTGCGCGCGGTGGTCGTACCAGCGGGCGGTGTCACCGTCAGAGATCTTGCGCCACTGCGCCGGGCCCTTGGGGTTGATGTTCTGTTCCTTGGCGGAACCCCAGCGGGTCCGGCTCAGTTCGGTCGCGGGCGACTGGGTGTTCTCGAACACCCCGCCGGGCCCGACGCGCAGGAACGGCTCGTTGACGTAGCCGAGCACGGTGAGGTCCTCGCGCCCGGTGTTGCGCACCTCCATGCGCGCGCCGTTTTCGATTATCCGTACGGTGACCCCCTCGGCAGGGTGCTCCGCCGTGGTCAGCACACTGCGGAAGTCGGTCGCGCCGGGGGTCTCCGGGCCCTGGGCGTGGGCCGCCCCGGCCGTGCCGAACAGCAGACCGGCAAGGAGCAGGACCAGCACGGTAGTCCGGCGCAGCAACTGCTTCACCGGATCACCACCGGCACTGTGACCGTGGCCTTGTCGATGTCAGTCGTCCGTACGGAAACACTCACCTGCCAGGTCCCGGGCAGCGGCAGATTGACGCCGTCGCCCTGCCAGTGGCCCGGTCCGGCGTGCCTGAGCTGCACCGGAACCCCCTCGATCTGCTTGTCGGGGAGGGCGAAGGTCACCGCCACTTCGGCCACGTCCTTGAGCTGTCCGACCTGGTCGGACACGTACAAGTGCAGCTGGTTGATCCCGGCGCTGGCCGGATCGACGGTCAGGTCGACAGTGCCCTTGCCCTGTGCGCCGCCCGCGTCGAACGGCATCGAGCGGTTGACGGGACCGGTGCTCCCAGCCGCCGCGCGGGCCTGCGCGGTGCGCGCCGGTTCGGTGTTCACCAGCATGGTCGTCACACCGAGCACGATGACGGCGAGCGCGGCCTCGACCGCGACGGCCTTGCGCAGCGTGGCCCAGGGGCCGAGCCTGCGTCGCAGCCAGCGGCGCGACACCCACGCGCAGCCGACCATCAGCAGGACGAGGTCGACCTTCAGGACGAGCAGCAGCCCGAAGTCCGTGTGGAACAGCGCGTCGAACGTGCCGACCTGCCGCCAGGCGGCGTACAGCCCGGTTGCCACCAGGGCGAGCACACAGCCGAACGCGAACTTCGAGAAGCGTTCGACTTCGGCGCGGTCCGGCAGTTCGGTCGTCCGGATCAACAAGCTCACCAGCACGGTGAGCCCGCCGAGCCACCCGGCCATCGCCAGCAGGTGGATGACATCGAAGGGGAGTGCGATGAAGGTCTGCCGCCCCACCGCGGCATGGTCGGTGGCGGCCCAGGTGGCGGCCATGGCCGCACAGAGCGCGGTCCACCCGGCGATGAGTGCCGTACGGGTTTTCTCAGTGACTGTGTCGAGCGCGGCGACCAGCCAGCCCAGGAGGGCGCCGGTCAGGCCGAGTAGGCCGATGCGTACGGCCTGGGCCTTTCCGAACGTGGTGTCCAAGGTGGCACGCAGGACATCTGCGTCGAACATCTTGGCGAGCCCGAGCCCTGAGGCGTTCGGGCCCTGGAGTGCGAGCGTGCCGAGGGTGCCGAGCAGGAGGCCGGTCCAGCCGCCGGTCAACAGGACCCTGACCCGGCGTCGGCGCACCGCGGCTGGCTTGATCAGGAGCAGGAAGGTGACCGAGCCGCCGAGCACGGCGAAGGACAGGAAAGCCAGCCCGCGCGCGGCCGAGTCGAGGGTGGAGACCGCCTCGGACGTACCGTTGTCGATCTTCTTAGCGCCGCCGGAGGCCTGGCCCAGGTTGAAGGTGAAGGCACTCCCGATGGCGTGCGAGTCGGCCGAGACCACCCGCCAGGAGACGGTGTAGGTGCCGGTGGGCAGTCCACCGCGCAGCCGCACCTGGATCGCCGAGTCGGACCCGGCGTGCACGGTCTCCCCGGTGTCCACCCGCTGCCCGGCCGGGTCGAAGACCTTCACCGCGCCCAGGCCGGTCTCCACCGCTTCACTGAACCGCAGGGTCACCGTCTGCGGCGCCCCCTGCACGGTGGCGCCGTTCGCCGGATCGCTGGACAGCAGCTCAGCATGCGCTGCGGCGGGGCCCGCGCCGCCGATCACTAGAAGGACCAGCAGCGCGGGCAGTGCGAACAGCCAGGTGACGGCCGCCGAGCTTCGCCGGCTCCTTCGCCGCGACCCCGACGGGGCGACCGGGCACAGCGAGGGAGCACGACCGGCGGTCGCAGTTTTTCCGGGCCACGCGCTGAGGGGGATCCAACGTTCGCTTCGCGCACGTCGGATCCCTGCCTCAGCGCGTGGAGCCCGATTTGGCTCAGTGGCCGCCATGGCCACCGCTCATCGACGGCATCGGCGACTCAGCCGGGGCGCCGGCCGGACGGTCCGCCGCTGCCAGCACCGGAACTTCGATCCTGACCTCGCCGGCCTTTGCGAACTTCAGCGTCAGCTGGACCTTGTCGCCCTGCTTCGGCTGCTGCTTGTTCATCATGAACATGACGTGGTTGCCGCCCCGGGCGAGGAGACCCTTGCCCTTGGCGGGGATGGGGAGCCCGTTCTTCAGCTCCTGCATGGTGCCGCCCACGGTCTCGTGGATCTGCGCCATGTCGGACAGCGCGGGGGCACTGACCGCCAACAGTGTGTCCGCCGTGTCGCCGTCGTTCTGCACGACCATGTAGGCGGCTGCCATGTCCTGTTTGGCCGGCTGCGGGATGTACGCGCCGGTGATCTTCAGTTGACCGAGGACCGCCGCACCGCCCGCCGGAGCGGCAGCGGCCGGAGCCGCCGCGGCGGGGACCGAAGGCTGCACAGCCGACGACGGTGCCGCGTCCTTCTTCTTGTCGTCGCTCCCACCACACGCGGCCAGGCCGAAGCCCAGCGAGACGGTGGTGACAATCAGGGCCGCGCGCGCAGCGCTCCGTGAAAGGGCGGTGGTGGGCGACGGGAGGGCGAACGCCGGACGACGGAAGTTCTTCATTTCTTCGGGTCCTTCTCAGGGTGGATCAGCAACGGGAGGTCGTGCGCGAAGTCGTCGGCGGTGAGCCCGGCGGGTGAGCCGTCCGGGTTGAGGCCGACACTCGCCAGGTATACGACCCGTGCTTTGTCGTCAGGGGAGAACGCGATGGTTTGGGTGCCGTGTGTGCTGACCACACTGCCGTCGGGCTTGACCACCGGCGGGTCGATGCCCACGCCGACGGTCTTCGCCGCGGCCTGGACGACCGGGAAGTCGCCGCGCAGGCCGACGAACGACTTGTCGAACGCGTCGAGCCATTCGCGGATCGCCGGCTGGGTGTCCCGTTCGGGGTCGGTGGTCACGAACACGACGTTGATCTGGGCGCGGTCCGCAGGCGTGAGCTTGGTGAGGGCGCGGGCCAGGTCGGCCATCGTCGTGGGACAGGCGTCCGGGCAGTGCGTGTAGCCGAAGTAGAGCAGCGTGACCTTGCCGGCCGTCCGCTCCTTCAGGTTGTACGGCTGCCCGGACGTGTCGGTGAGCGTCAGATCGGGCTTGTTGAAGGGCGTCCCGAGCTCGGTGCCGCGGTACTTGGACGGCTGCATCTTGACCTTGACGGGGGACCCGGAGTCGGACTTCGAGGAACCGGAGTCTCCGCAGCCGGTGGCCCCGGCGAGCAGCAGCGCGGTCACCGCGAACGTTGCCAGAGTGATGCCCTTGCGCACTTCATTCTCCCGATCTAGAGCAAATGTTCGATTATGAGTGGCGGGTCAGCGGACCCACCGGGCCGGAAGGCTTACGAGGCCGCCGAACCCGTGTGCCGCGAGCGGATGATCCCGTACGCGCCGACCCCGAGGCCCACCGCGCCGACGATCAGCCCGATGACAGCGAGGGTCCGCGCGGTGTCGTCCGACTTGTCGGAGACCTTGGCGTTGACCGTCGCCCCGCTCAGACCGATCTGCCCGGCGGTGGCGGCGGGCAGCCCGGACGGCGCCGCCGAGGGGGTGGCGGCCGGAGCCGTCGTGCTGCCCTTGGGCACCAGCTTCAGCGTCGGCGCCGGGTGCTCAGGCTCCGCCGCGCCGGGGGTCGGCACGTCGATCCAGCGGACGACCTCACCGCTCTCGTACGTCTGGAGGGCCTTGAACACCAGTTGGTCGGTGTCGGTGGGCAGTGTGCCCATGGACACGTTGAAGTCCTCGTACGTGCCCGGGGTGATCTTCACTCCGGGGCCCGCGGTCCAGGTGATCTTGGAGACGAAGTCGGTGATCTTCTTGCCGTGCGAGTCGATCGGCGTCGGCAGCGCCGACTTCTCGACCGCCGCGGTCCAGCCCGGCAGCGCGCGGGTGCGCACCGACGTCATCGGCTTGTCGGCGGGCAGGTTGACCTCGACCTTTGTGGTGCCCGCGTCGTCCCGCTCGTTCGGGACGCGGAAGGTGACGGCGGTGTAACCGCCCTGTTCGGCGGTGCCGGGCTGGACGGTGACGTGCGCGGCGGCCGGTGCGGCGGCGGCCAGCAGTCCGGCGAGGCCGAGTGCGGTCGCGGCGGCGATTCTGGTGCTGCTGGTGCGGAAGGAACGCTTCATGGTGTGTACCGACTCCCCTGGGGATCTTGCATCGTGGACAGGCCGACGACGCCGCACGGCGGCATCGGGGGCTGGTTGTCGCGCGGGAGATCGCCTACTGCTGAAACACCGGAAGAAGAGTCCGGGATGTTCAAAAACACCACTGCCGCCGGGACGCCGCCCGGAAGTAGCCGGGCAGGCGGAAAAGTAAATCAATGGCGCAAGACGGTGTAATCGAATGCCGTACGGGTAACAAGCGCGACTCATACGCTCCGGACAGGGAACGCAGGCCGGTGGGAAAGCCCGTACGTCAGCAGGCGAGGGCGTACACCGGTGGTCCGCGTCGCCCCACCGCGCACCGCAGCCACGCGGACGTCAGGGTCGGTACGTGTGTCAGGACCGGGCGCGTCTGCGGCCGGACCGACACCGGCAGGGTCAGCCCCAGGATCGCCAGGGCGGCGCGCAACGCGCCGACGGTGGTCGACCGCAGCCGGGCCAGCAGGCTGAAGAGCACCGCCTCGCCCTGCCGCAGCCACCAGCCGGTGGCCAGCGCGGCGAGCAGGTGCGCGGCGAACATCCCGTAACTGTTGCCCGGCAGCGTCACCGCATGGCCGGCGTGCCCCGCCGGCGGGGTGAACTGCTGGGCGTACCGCATCGGGTCGATGCCGGACGCCCGCAGCACCTCATCGGCGCTCCAGCCCCGCGGCAGCATGATGTGCCCGCCCGAATCGCGGCTGCCACACAGCAGCCGGTCGAGGATGCCACCGCCCCCACCTGCGGTGGAATCGGGCTCAGCAACCGCGGAGGCCCACGTGAACAGGGTGTGCAGCGCGGCCTGTCCGAGCAGCAGCAGCCCGGTTATGGACAGCAGTGACCGCTCGCGTCCGGCGAGCGCCGAAGCGATGAGCAGCACAGTGGTGAAGGCCGCCACGAGCGCCCACAAGGGCAGCGGGTCGGGGGACATCAAGGCGTGTCCGGCTGCCGCGAGGGCCACACAGACGGCCGCGAACGCCGCAGCCCGTGCGGTGCGCAGAAGCGCAGGCACGGGGGGCGGGTCAGCCGTTGCGGCTGGGGCGACCGGGTACATGACCGCACTATGTTCTCATCGCGCTCCGGGGAACCTGACGGGAGTGGCCATATCCGGGCCATTTTACGACCGGAGCCGGGCGGCCCGGCGGCGCTGCGGGCCGGTGGGGCCGGTCGGGACCGATGGGGGCACGGCCGGTCCACCGTGCGCTCCGCCATTCGCCGTACCGGGGTGGGCCGTACCCATTTCGGCCGGACTCCCGATCGACATGAGCGGCCATCCGGGTGAAATTTGAATCGGTGCCTTGACGAATGATCACTCGACATGCCGCATAGCGCGCGCGATCCGTGGCAATAAAAGGATGTGTGTGATTTTGTCTATCGGAGGCTGTTGATGGATATGAGGTGGACCCTTCACCTGCCCCGGGAGACGGCGAGCGTACCGATGGCCCGGCGACTCCTCATGGGCGCGATGGAGACAGTCGGTGTCGACCCCGAGATTTCCGCGGAGATCGGGCTCGCCCTCACTGAGGCGTGTGCGAACGTCGTGGAACACGCCGGAAGCTGCGATCCCTACGCGGAATACCAAGTACAGGCAGGGATTATCGGCAACCGGTGCCGGATCGAAGTCAGCGACGCCGGGCCCGGATACACCGCCGACCGGCTCGACGAACCCGTACGCGACAACATCGAGCTCGGAGCGGAAGGCGGTCGAGGCCTGATGCTGATCCAGGCCATGAGCGACAAACTGCAACTGCGCAACGAGCCGGGACGCGGCGCTGTGCTGCGCTTCGAGAAGAACCTCCGGTGGCGCAAGGACGCGCTGCTCCCAGCGGCCTCCTGACCGAACCCATAGCCTGGGGGTCTGATCCATCGGCCGGCTTTGTAGGGAAGACACCCAGTGCGCGTGACCGCCGTACGTACCGTCCTGGCGTTGGCGGGGGCGTGCGCCACCGTGCTGACCGGGGTGATCCCGGCCCAGGCCGCCACCCCCGTCGCCCGGCCGGTCGACCGGGTCGTCCTCGTCGGCGTCCCGGGCCTCCAGTGGTCGGACGTCGACCGGAGGACCACTCCGAACCTCTCCGCGCTGGTCGACAAGGGCGCGTCAGCCGCCCTGTCCGTCCGTACGGTCCAGACCGTCGGCTGCCCGGCGGACGGCTGGCTGACCGTCGGCTCCGGGACCCGCGCGACGCAGGAACGGCCGAAGTCCGGCGGGTGCCCGCCGCTCCCCGTCCCGCAGACCGACCCGGACGGCTCCTACGGTCTTCCGGTCCTGCCTGGGATCGACGAGTACAACAAGCAGTTCTCGTACAGCCCGAAGTTCGGTGGGACCGCCGCCGCGGTCGTCCGCGCCGGGCACAAGGTCACCGCCGTCGGTCCGGGTGCCGCACTGGCCGCCGCCGACGCGACGGGGCACAGCCCGGCGAAGTACGTCCCTACGGTGGACGCCGTCGACCAGGCGCTGCTCGCCGACTCCGCGCTCACGCTGATCGACCTCGGTACGGTCCCGCTCGCGGACGCTGACGCCCAGCTCGGCCGGATCACCGCAGCGCTGCCCGACCGCACCCGACTGGTCGTCACCGGCCTCTCCGACACCGGCGAGGCCCCCGCGCACCTGCGGCTGCTCACCGCCTTCGACAAGGCTCCCGCGACTGCGCGTCTCGGCCTCGAACACGGCTACCTCAACACCGCCTCCACCCGGCAGCCCGGCCTGGTCCAGCTCACCGACCTCGCCCCGAGCCTGCTCAACGCGCTCGGCATCGAGAAGCCCGCCGACATGGTCGGCACCCCGGTCACGAACGCCCGCTCGGGCGACGACACCGTGACCGAGCTGACTGCCCTCGACACCGCGGCGCAGGCGTCCAGGACCGTACGCGAGTCGTATGTGTTCTCCGGTGTCCTCACCGTGGTCCCGATCGTGCTGTTCGCCCTGCTGATGCTGGCCGCACACCGGCTGCGGGCCCGACGCCACACGCTCTACCAGGCGGTCAGGGCCATAGCGGTCGTCGCCGGAGCCGTCCCGGGGGCCACCTATCTTGCGAACGCGCTGCCCTGGGAACGTGCCGGACATCCGGTCGCCGCGATGCTCGGCGCGCTGGTGGCGTGGACCGCGGTGATCGCGCTGACCGCCCTGCTCGGCCCGTGGAAGAAGATCGCGTACGGGCCGACCGCCGTCGTCGCGGCGATCACCGCGCTGGTGATGGCGGGCGACGCGGTCACCGGCTCCACCCTCCAGATGAACAGCCTGCTCGGCCTGTCCCCACTGATCGCCGGACGCTTCTACGGCTTCGGCAACGTGGCCTTCTCGATCTTCGCCATGGTGGCCCTGCTCGCCGCGGCCTACCCGGCGGCCAAGGCCGTCGAAGCCGGGCGGACCAGGAAGGCACTGGTCATCCTGGGCGTCTGCGGACTCGCCGCCGTGGTCATCGACGGCTGGCCGGCCTTCGGCAGCGACTTCGGCGGCGTCCCGGCGATCGTGGCCGGCTTCATCGTGCTCGCCCTGCAGCTGACCGGGATCAGGCTCTCCTGGCTCAAGGCGCTGCTGATCGCCGTGACCGCAGTCGTCCTGGTCAGCGCCATCGCGGTGCTCGACTGGCTGCGCCCCGCCGACTCCCGTTCGCACCTGGGGGCCTTTGTGCAGAAGGTCGTCGACGGCGACGCCGGTGGCACCCTGCACCGCAAGCTGATGGGCAACCTGGACTCGTTCAGCACCCCGTTCAGCTACCTGCTGCCGTTCGTCTTCGTGGCGCTGATCGTGGCCGTCGTCGCGCCCGCGCGGATGCGCCTGGCGGGCCTTCAGGACGCGTACGACCGACTTTCCTATCTGCGCCCCGTGCTCGTCGCCTGCTGCGTCACCGCGGTGCTCGGCTACGCCATGAACGACTCGGGCATCCAGATCCCGGCCATCTGCCTGATGACCGCGCTACCCCTCGGCATGGCTGTGGTCGCGTCGCTCACGACGCGCGGTGACACCCAGCCAGCCGAGGTAGCCGAGTAGCGCCAGTCCGGCGTACGGCCCGACTGTCCCGCGCAGGAACCTGGTGAACCCGTCGAGCGCGTCCGGCAGCGGAACCACCCGGCCCGGGACGTACGCGCACACCAGCACAAACGAGTGGGCCAACAGCAGCTTGTCCAGCCCTGACGCGGTGAGCAGCACCAACGGAGCCCAGGCGGCCACGTCGTACCAGGGCAGCGAGTACGGCGCGGTCAGCAGCCAGACAACGGTGAGCAGCGCGGCCGCCTGCGTCGCATCGTTGAACCCGGCTGTGCTGCCACTGGTCGTGCTCTCCGCCACCCTCGGCACCGCGCGGGCGAGCAGCCAGGCCAGCAGTGCGAGCAGGACCCACCCGAGCAGCCCGATCAGCGACCGCGCGGTGTCCTTGTCGAACATCGCCTCAACGGGATGCACAAGCAGGCGCAGCGGCACGGCCAGCGAAACCAGCTTGCTGTTCTTCTGCATCTGGTCGAACGCGGTCAGCCCGACCGGAAGATACGTCAGAACCCCCACCACGGCGGCGCTGCCGAGCATCGCGGCCAGGGCCTTCGGGCGCTTCCGCAGGCCCCAGGCCAGGGCGAGTACGTAAAGACCCAAGGAGATCTTCGCCGCGCACGCGAGGCCGACGAGCACCCCGGCGAGCACCGGCGAACGACGCACGGCCACCAGCGCCGCGACCGCGAACAGGACCGCGAACGTGTCCAAGTGCGCGGCGTTGACCCCCACGAACAGCAGCAGTGGGTTGAGTCCCCACAGGAGTGCGATCCGCCGACGGGCCGCGTCGCTGGAGGCCGTCCGCTGCAGGAGCAGGTTGACCGCGATGAACGCGGCGGCGCCGATCAGCGAAAGAACAAGAACGATCGTGTGTACGGAAGTCCCGCCGAGCTGCGCGGCGAGCCACTGCTGCACGGTGCCCACCGGGCCGTACACCGACGGGGTGTCCTGCCACGGGGCCTCGACCGCGAGCCCGACCGGGTCGCCCTGCCGCTGCAACGTCAGGGCAGTGTCGCTGTACGGATTTCCCCCGGTGGCGGCAAGGCGCCCGTACGCGGCGTAGACCAGGTGGTCCGCCGAGCCCATCGGCGGCACAAGAACCATGCCGACGACTGCGACAGCACCGGCGACGGTCAGCCTGCGGGGATCCGGCAGCCACCCGTCGCGCAGCGCCTTGAGAGCGCACAGAATCCCGCCCGCCCCGAGCACGGCCGAGGCCAGGAGCAGACTTGTGACAAGCCACGGGGCCGGTTCAAGCCCGAGCTGATACGGCGGCAGCCACGTCGGCCCACCGGGTACCGGGGGAGTGGCCGCCGAGGTGCCGAGCAGCCCGGTGATGAAGACGAGGAGGATCGCTGTCCCGAGGCAGCACAGACCCAGGTGTTGCAACGATCTTGCAGTCTGCGGGGCGTCCGCTGCCCCGGAAACTCCAAGATCGTTGCAGCGGTCTCCACCGTGTTCCACGTGAAACACCTGTTCGCTCATGTGGAGCTGCGTCCGCGCACAGACCCCGGCAGTACACCCAGCGCGCCGCGCTCCGCCAGCGCCCGCACCACGTGCGCGTACTGCCTCGCCCGGTGCACCTGTGACTTCCAGTCCTTGCCCGTCACCCGGTGGTGCAGGTCGACTTCGACCTCCGACACGGCGAACCCCTTGCGGACCAGATCGATTGTCAGCCCCGTCTCCACCCCGAAGCCGGCCGCCAGCGGCAGCGCCGCCGCGAACGCCTCGGGCGTCAGGCAGCGCTGGCCCGACAGCGGCTGGGTCGCGACGAAACCGCTCGCCGCCCGGATCCCGTCCCGGGCCGCGCGGACGACGAACCCGTGGCCGCCGCCCGCCCGTTGCTGCGGCGGCAGAACCGCGATCGTCATCGCGGACTTCCCGCTCCGCACTGGATCGATCAACGGCTCCACGTTGCCGGCCGTCTCCGCCAAGTCCGCGTCGAGGAAGAGCAGCAGGTGCCGACGGCCCTCCCGGGCGTCGACCGCGCCGACGGCGGCGGCACCGGTCTCCATCGCACCGGCCTTGCCGCGGTTGCGGCCGTGCCGGGCCACCACCGCGCCCGCCGCTTCGGCGAGCTCCGCAGTGTCGTCGGTGGAGCCGTCGTCGACCACGACGACCAGGTCCACCCCGGGTACGCCGCGGGCGGCGCGAACCGTCGCGGTGATCCTCCGGGACTCGTTGCGTGCCGGGATCACTACTGCGACATCCATGTGCTCGACCATGGGCTGAATCGTAGATCGGGTACGGGTCTGTGGCGGTCAGGCGTCCCGGACCGGGCTGGACCGGCTGCGGTCGATCAAGTGGGCAGTGGGTACAAGTCCCATGAGGTCTGCCTGGTCAACGCACTGGTGTTCACCGTCACTTCGGCCAGCCGGAACCCTGCGGCGCAGATGTTCGTCTGTCCCTGTGTAGGGGCAGTCGAACGGCACGTTCAGCAGTTCGCAAGACTGTGCGTACCGGAACCGACGCAGGGCCGCGATACGCGAGGCAGGAGCGGATCGCGACCGGGCGAGTTCCGGGAAGCAAGGGGCACGGCCGAACAGGACGTCGGAAGAGCGCCAGTTTCCCCACGCTGCTCCAGGGCGAAACCCCGATCGACGTGGATCCGGGAATCGCCACCCTGCGCCACCCTGCGCCATGTGCCGCCAGCAGGCATCCCCGTGGTGCGCTGCAAGGTAGCGATTCATTACGTACGGTGTTCCTACGTATACGCAGAGCTTCAGTTTGCAGTGATGTGTTTTGCTTCAAAAATGAGCAAACCGTCATAGAGCAGCCATGCAGTCGGTGTTGTACTGACGGACCTGTCCTGTCTCCGCGAGTCACCCGGAACAACCGAGCACAACCCGCCGTAATCGCAGTTCCAGCACCTTCCGAACACCCTGCACGTCCCGCTGCGGTCCGCGGTCCACCCGCCCACCGTGCCGGAAGTACGCGTCAGCGGCCACGTCGGCCCACCGCGGCACCCCGCGGCCCAGGGAAGGGAATCAAGCGCATGCCACGCGAGATCTTCGGAACCTTCGGCAACCCCGGACACAGCAACTCCTGGAACTTCCTCACCAGGCGCCGTCAGGAACGCTTCGCCTTGTTGTCCACGGCGGTCGCCTGCGCGCGGGCCGGCTGGCCGCTGGTCCCAGGGGCTGGGCACCACCGCTGGTCGGGCCTGTGCCAGTGTGGCCGGGAGGAGTGCACCGTCCCCGGCGTCCATCCGTTCAATCCACCGCTGCTCGCGGCCAGCACCGACGAGCGGATGGTCCGTTGGTGGTGGGCCAGGTCCCCGGACTCGCCGGTGATCCTGGCGACGGGCGTCAAGGTCGCCGCGCTCAGCGTCCCGGCCGCGGCGGGCCGCGACACCCTCGACGAACTCGACCTCCTCGGCGTGCGCACCGGGCCCGTCCTGGCCTCCCCGGGCCGCTACGCGTTCCTGACCGCTGCCTACAGCTTCGACGAACTGGGCGACCTGCTCGACCGCTACGGCCTGGACCGCTACGGGATGGTGCCCTCCGAACTGCGCTTCCACGGCCCGGACGGCTATCTGGCCCTGCCGCCGTCCCGCACCCCGCGCAGCCAGCTGCACTGGGTGCGCCAGCCGGAGGCGCCGGACCGGCCCATCGCCGGCACGGACGCGGAACCCGCCCCGTTCTCCGGCACGCCGTACCTCCCGCCGGTAGCCGACCTCGTCTCCACCCTCGTGGACACCTGCCACCACGTGACCACTGCCGGCGGTCGCTCTCCCTGGTGACGGGCCGTTAACTCATCCGGGTGGTTTCCCGGAGGCTTCTTCGGCCGCCTCATGACTCCCGCGCGGGGGTGGTGCGGCGGTACGGTGACTTTCGGTCCGCCATCGACGAACCCACCGGAGGATCCTGTGGACGGTCCTGCCGAGAACGGGCTGCACCCGCACCTCCCGGACCCGGTGTCCGAGGGGCTGGAAAGCCTCGCCCGGCTGTGCGTGGACGTGGACTTCGCCCTTGAGGAGGCCGACCTGACGGTCGGCCGGGAACGAGTGGCGTACGAGCGCGCGCGACAGGACGAGTCCGACTGCGAGTTCCAGCCGCGCACCGCGGTCGCCTGGCAGATGGAGTCGCTGGCCTACACCCGCTACAACGGCATCCGGCGCATCGCGTTCGAACGAAACGCCGCGTACGCCCTGGGGGCCTCAGCGGTGCTCGAAGTGGTCGTCGAAGGCCGGGCCCCCACCGTCGCCGATCTCGCCCCGGCGGGGGACCCCGACAGGATCAGACACGTACTCGACAACGCCGGGGCGCTGCGCGGCGTGCTGCCGCACCCGATCACCGGGAACGACGAGGTCGACGAGGTCCTCGGCCGCGCCCACCGCTCGGTCCTCCGCGCGCTCGGCGCGGCCGAAGGACCGGAACTTCCGTGGAGTCAGGCCCATCTGCACCTCGCCGAACTCGTGAACGACCTGACCGAACTCGACCCGCCGGTCGGTGTGGGGGAGCCCGGCATCAACCTGTCCCTGCGCGCGTACGCCCAGGGCTGCCACGGGGTCGTCCTCGGTCTGGCGCCGGGCGGCTGGCTGGCCACAGCCAGCCCCGTCGTGAGCTGAACCGGCGGCTGACCACGCTGACCACGCTGACCAGGCTGGCCCGGCTGATCGGGGCGGCTGATCCGGGCGGCTGGCGGAGCGGCTTGAGCCGGTCGGGTGAGTCGCCGCCGCCGCAGACTGCCGGGCCGGTTCCGTTCTGTGGCTGATTCCCGACACTGTGTGATCGATGCGAGGCAGTTCTACCGCTAGGCTCGGAATTCCCAAGCGGTCAACAGCCTCGATCAACACCAGGAGTCACCCCCTTATGCAGCGGCCACGTACGCGACATGTGCGCACTGCGGCGTTCGGGACGGTCGTCGGCCTGTGCCTGCTCATCCCCCTGGCCGCCGCTTCGGCGGACTCGGCGGACCCGACCCGGCCCAAGCAGACCGCCCCCGCCCCGCCGGCGCCGACCGCGGACCTCATCTTCGGTACCGGCGTCTTCCCTGACCGAGCCGGCGCGCCGGGTCCGGTGGTCGACCTGCTGCGCAATGAGGCACCGTCAGCGGCCCCCGCGGCGGGCGGCCTGACGGCGGCCAACGAACTGTGCGGACGCGCGGTGGACGGCCCCCGCGGCATCCGCGCGCAGACCTGCCTGGAGCGCGACGGCGTGGAGGTGTGGGGGAGGGTGTACTACCGCAACCCCACCGCCGACACGCTGGTTCTTGCCATGAACGTCGTACCACCGCGCGGGTCCACGCTGCAGGTGGACTGCCAGGTCGGGCCCGGGGACATCACGGGCCGCTGCGAGTCGCCGCGCCTGTGGTCCGGCGGCACGCTGGAGGGCTGGTCGGCGATCGCGGAACTGGCGTCCGGCGGCGCACACGGGGAGAAACTGCTGCGCGCGGGAACTGCGCAGGCCGAGTAGCGGGTCTCGAACGTCCCACGAAAACACACTGTGAACCACAGCGGGTGACGCCGCGAGCCCCGAACCCCCATGAGAAACACAAAGGCCCGGCCGCTGAAGACGGGGGATGCATCAGCGACCGGGCTTGACCAAAGGTAACAAGTGAGGGCGTTCCCGCCAACTCAACCCGGACATTCAATCGCGGATAGTCCGGATTCACCCTTGTCCAGGAGCAGATCCTGTGACTCGCCGTAATCTCCGACGTGACGTTAGGGCGGCAGGTCAGGGCCTACTCAGGTCAATGTGATCTGTCGGTTCAGCAGCCCGTTGCGCTTGCTCCGCTGGTCCGCCGTAAGCGGTGAAGTGTCCGCAAGCGCTTCGGCGAGTCGTTCGCCGAACTCCGCGGCCGGCTTCTCCGTGTCCTCGGCGGTCATGTCCAGCGGCAGGTCCCACACGGGGACGAGCAGACCGTGGGCCCGGAACGAACCGATGAAGCGGGTGCCCTCGCCCAGGCTGGCCTCGCCTGCCGCGTACAGCCGCGCGAACGCGTCGAGCAGCGGCTCTTCGTCGTACGGGAGCACCCAGCGCAGGTGGTTCTTCTCCCGCAGGCCACACCAGTAGGCCGCTTCGACCGACGAGAGGCGGACGGTCGGGATGGCCGCGCCGTTGGCCTGTTCGAGGGAGGCCGCCACCTCGGGGGTCGCCGAGGCCGGGTCGTCGATCCAGAAGTCGAAGCCCTCGTACACGGTCACGTCGAACGGGGCCGACATGTCGATCAGGTCTTCGAGGCGCTGACCGGGACCGGGCAGCGCGCCGGGGACCACGGGGGTGCCGTCGGCCTGCTCCAGGGCGCGCAGCAGGGTGTCGGCCGCGTCCCGGTTGGCGTCGCCGGAGCTGGTGTGGGTCTGCAGGCCGATCATGATCGTGCCGTCCGCGCGGCGCAGGCCCGGCCAGGCCATCGGCAGCACAGTGGCCACGACCACCTTGCGGTCGGCCTCCGCACCCTTCAGCTTCAGCGTCGCGGTCGCGGCGGGCACGAGCTCGCGCATCGCGACCCAGTCGCATTCGCCGGGCAAGCCCTGGAAGGGGCGGGCGACCAGGGTCTGGGTCGCAGCTGCGGCGTCCCGGCCGTGGCAGCCCTTGTACCGGCGGCCTGAGCCACACGGACAGGCCACCCGGGCGCCGACCACCGGCACGTCACCGGCCTCGACGGGGCGGGGGACGGAGGGATTCTTCTGCTGCGGGGGCTTCTTCGCCATGAAGTGCTGTCTCCGGTGAGGTCGCCCACTGACTGGGCATCGAAACGGTTCGGATCGCGCCTCGCAGGAAACGCGTTCTCGCGCGAGCGTAGTCGCCCCGCGCGGCAGTCGCCGACCACCGGATCGGGTGCGCCGCCACGGCTGCGGGGCGGCGGCGCACAACAGGCGCGCACGGCGAACCATGCGCCGTGCGGGTGACGGAAGAAGAGCTGAAAGGGATGATTCCGGGCGGCTCGGCTGGTGCGGGACCCACTCGGTGCGGGTTCCACTCAGCTCGGGAGCCACCCGGTGGGGAGCCAGTCAGGAGCCGCCCGGTGGGGAGCCAGTCAGGAGCCGCCCGGTGGGGAGCCAGTCAGGAGCCGCCCGGTGGGGAGCCAGT